>CANFLJ010000248.1 GCA_947447815.1 Chitinophagaceae bacterium
GAAGAAGTATTCGAAAAAACAGTTCACTTAATCAACGATTTCAAACAATATTTCATCGATCTTAAACAACCTATTTACGAGAATCCTTCTCCGGGAAATAAAGCAGGTGGAATATCTACCTTAGAAGATAAATCATTGGGCTGTACACAAAAGGGTGGTATTGCTACCGTTGTGGATGTATTGAAATACGGTGAGAGACTTAAAACAAAAGGCTTAAACTTGTTAAGTTCTCCTGGTAACGATCTGGTGTCTACTACAGCTTTAGGTTCTGCAGGTTGCCATATTGTACTGTTTACTTCTGGTAGAGGTACTCCATTTGGTAGCTTCATTCCTACATTAAAAATTGCTACTAACTCAGAACTGGCTAAAAACAAACCTCACTGGATCGATTACAATGCGGGTCCTTTAGCCGAAGACAAATCTTTCGATCAAGGTCTGGAAGAATTAGTAGATAAAGTAATAAAAGTGGCTAGCGGCGAAAAAGCTAACCATGAAAAATCTGGCTTCCGTGAGATAGCCATATTTAAAAGCGGCGTAACTCTTTAACCCCAGACCAGACCACCATAGTTTTTTAGCGCTCTTTAATGCAAATTAAAGAGCGTTTTTTATTTGCATTGACATTAAGTTTAATAAATATTAAGTATTAACTACAATTCTCTGAATACAAAACTCCCAACCATTCAAACTTCATCTTCCCCCTTTTACCCTAAAATATCCGCATTAATCAAGTATTTTTTATAATTATTTTAATATTCATTAACGTTGCAACAAACAAAAATGAATGAATAACATTTTAGAACTGCACAACCTTAAGAAGCACTATGCTACTCAGAAGGCAGTAGATGATATTAGCTTTCAGGTTGCCGAAGGAAGCATCTTTGGTTTACTGGGCCCTAACGGTGCTGGTAAAACCACCTTACTAAGAATGATTACAGGGATTATTTATCCCGATAGCGGCAGCATCCTTTTTGATGGCAAACCATTCGATCCTTTGAATGATATTCAGAAGATTGGTTATATGCCAGAAGAAAGAGGTCTTTATAAGAAAATGAAGATTGGCGATCATGCTATGTACCTGGCTCAGTTAAAAGGGCTCAGCAAAAATGATGCACTTACCCGAATAAAGTACTGGTTCAGAAGACTGGAAATGGAAAGCTGGTGGAATAAAAAAGTAGAAGACCTTAGTAAAGGGATGAGCCAGAAACTACAATTTGTTATCACGGTATTACATCAGCCTAGATTAATTATTCTGGATGAACCTTTCAGTGGCCTCGATCCTTTAAATGCTAACCTGATTAAAGATGAAATAAACGAACTGGCCCGACAAGGTAGTTCTATCATCTTCAGTACCCACCGTATGGAACAGGTAGAGGAAATATGCAACCATATTGTACTGGTAAACCTGGGAGGTAAAATACTGGACGGTACCGTGGCAAATATCAAACAGGACTTCAAGGAGAACAAGTTTAGCATCAAACTTAATCAGTCAGTGGATACCTTATTACACAATAATCTGTTTAATATTTTGAAAGAAGACAATGGTCAGCTTACTTTACAGATCCATCCTGGCGTATCCAGCAATGATGTATTAATGTATTTCATACAACAAGGATTAATGGTAGAATCATTCAACGAAATATTACCTTCTTTAAATGAGATATTTATAAAGCTGGTGGAATCTACTAAAGCAACCACAAGAGCTTTTCAAACAGTTTAATCTACTAACTATTTTTTACTTTTTACTTTGATACAATGAATAAAATATTCCTCATAGCACAAAGAGAGTTTCTGACAAGAGTACAGAAAAAGACCTTTTTGTTAACCACCATTTTACTGCCTTTATTAATCTTCGGTTTTTATGCCGCCATGATTTATTTTCAGGTGAAAACAGGCGACAATACCAAAATTGCCATCGTAGATAAGGCCGACATATTTCAGGGAAAATTTACCAACGATGACGAGATAGAATATAAGCTGGTAGGCTCTTCCATCACTACACCTCAGCTGAATGAGCTGGTAGACTTAAAGAAGTTTGATGGCTACTTAGTTATTCCACAAAACTTTAATCCTAATGGGAAAGATACCCTACAACTAAGTACTGGAAAGTCTTTGGGCATCATGACCCGAGAGAAGATTCAAAGCAAGTTTGAGAAAATTATACAGGATCAGCGATTAATGTCTTTGCACGTAAGCAAAGCAGAACTGGACAGTCTGCAGCAGGGCAATAAAATAAAGTTTGCCAGCATCAGTGGTCAGGAAGATACTGCTACCAAGGCAGGCATTAGTTATGCCGTAGGCTTTGGCTCGGCCATGCTTATATATATGCTCCTGTTTATTTATGGTAGTATGGTAATGAGAGGCGTAATGGAAGAAAAAACAAGCCGTATTGCCGAGGTTATAGTGAGTAGTGTAAAACCTTTTCAACTGATGATGGGTAAGATTACCGGAATTGGTGCCGTAGGTATCCTGCAGTTTCTGATATGGATAGTGCTGGTAATAGGGTTACAAATGATCTTGTTGCCAATATTATTTCCCGATTTAATGCATCATGCAGTAGCTGTTCAGCCAGCAGGAGTGCAGGCAGCACAGGCAGTGGAACAGCACGGTGGGATAGGGGCAATACTCGATGGCTTTAAACAAGTAAACATTCCATTAATCATTGGCTGCTTCGTATTCTATTTCTTAGGAGGTTATCTGTTGTACTCTTCTTTATTTGCTGCAGTAGGTAGTGCCGTAAACGAAGATCCTCAGGATGCACAAAGTCTGATGTTGCCAATCATGATGCCAATCATATTCGCTATTGTAATTATGACCAAGGCCGTAAACGAACCTACCAGCGGACTAGCTGTATTTGGTAGCCTGTTTCCACTTACTTCTCCAATAGTAATGATGGCACGTATTGCTTATGGGGTTCCCGATACTGTTCCATACTGGCAACTGATACTGAGTGCCGTATTCCTGATAGCCGGATTTATAGGTACTACCTGGATTGCGGGTAAAATATATAGAACCGGTATTTTGATGTATGGCAAGAAAATAACCTGGAAAGAGATGATTAAGTGGGTTGCTCGTAAAAATTAGTGAATAACTTTTATTGATTTTCAAGGGAGTTAGCATAAATATGGAATAATGTGGAAAATAAATATCAAAAAGTATTTGGATGGAATATACTCCACCATTATTTTTGCACCCCGTAAATAAAGGATTGGGTTATTGTGTAATGGTAGCACTACAGTTTTTGGTTCTGTCTGTCTAGGTTCGAATCCTGGTAACCCAACCAAAAAAGCGATCAGTAATTGATCGCTTTTTTTATGCCCCTAATACAACGTTTTATAGGTTCAACGTTCAAGTCGTTTAAGGTTTAAAAACAAAAATGCGATGATCAATAATGTATCCATTATAAAATCATCGCATTTGTATTCATTCGTACTTCAGCTAATTACCTTCCCTGTATCCTCCAATCTCTCTGTATTCATTATCAAATTTTCAAATTATCAAATCATCACATTGGTTAAGCATAAGCTTCCGTAGGCTCGCAAGTACATACCAGGTTTCTATCCCCATAGGTATTGTTTATCCTGCCTATCGATGGCCAGAACTTCTGTACCTTCAGATAATCCAGCGGAAAGGCAGCCTCGGTTCTGCTGTATCCATGATTCCATTCATCAGCACAAACTACAAACTGAGTGTGTGGAGCATTCTTCATCGGATTGTCGGTTCTGTCCAGTTCACCGCTTTCTATTCTCTTTATTTCACCATAGATAGCAATCATCGCGTCGCAGAATCTATCCAGCTCGGCTTTATCCTCACTTTCAGTCGGTTCTATCATGATGGTACCTGCTACCGGAAAACTAAGCGTAGGAGCGTGAAAACCATAGTCCATCAATCTTTTGGCTACATCTTCTGCCTCTATACCTGCAGCGCCCTTAAACGGTCTTAAATCA
>CANFLJ010000249.1 GCA_947447815.1 Chitinophagaceae bacterium
ATGATTTTACTAAGAACTGGACTTTCCTGGTGGAACTAATCAATATCAATAAAGAAGAAGATAAAAAACTTACTTATCCGCATTGTTCCCGTGTAGAAGGACTTGCACCTATGCAATATGGCACCCGTTCTTTGCTGGGTGAAAGATTTGTAGATATTGAAGAAAAATACGATTTAAACGAATCGAAAGAAGGCTTTGGAGACGAAGGTGAAGAAGGAGAAGCAAGCGAAGAAGAATTTGGAGGAGACGAATTTGCATCCGAAGGAGGAGAGGACTTTTAATTAGCTAATTTGTTGATTCGATAATTAGCTAATGATGAATACAGAATAAATGTATTAATCAGTTAATCTACTAATTCAATAATATCTTAATTATTTGTATTAATCCACTAATTCGTTTTAGCTAATTTGCTCCACTCAACATTTAACATTCAACATTTAAAATATTGTATTCTAATACGATCATTGTAATTGCAGGTCCCACTGCTGTTGGTAAAACTTCTGTAGCCATACAGCTTGCGCAGGCTTTAAATACCCACATTATTTCTGCTGATTCCAGACAGTGTTATCAGGAGCTGGACATTGCCGTTGCCAAGCCTTCACCCGAGCAGTTAACTGCAGTAAAGCATTATTTTATTGGCTCTCATTCCATTCATCAAAAGGTGGATGCCGGTATTTTCGAACAGTATGCTTTGCAATCTGCCGAGGAGATATTTGCCCATAATAAGGTAGCCGTAATGGTAGGGGGCACTGGCTTATATATAAATGCTTTTTGCAATGGAATAGACAGCATGCCCGCCGTGGACTATGTTATTCGCAGTCAGGTAATAGAACAGTATAATGCACAAGGATTGCAATGGTTGCAACAGCAGGTACAGGAGAAAGATCCTGCATTCTGGCAGGTAGCTGAGCAGCAGAATCCACAGCGTTTAATGCGTGCCCTCGAGTTTGTTTTGTCTAATGGTGAGTCTATCACTAATTATCGAAAAGGCATTGCCATACAGCGCCCATTTCGTATTGTAAAAGTGGCACTTCAGTTGCCCAAAGAATTACTGCAGAACAATATCAATACAAGGGTCGATGAGATGATAGAAACAGGTTTACTAAAGGAGGCCGAGCAACTATTGCCCCATCGCCACCTCAATGCTTTACAAACGGTTGGCTATACCGAACTGTTCGATTATTTCGATGGCAAACATTCCCTAGCCGAAGCCTTTAATCTAATAAAGATTCATACCCGTCAGTATGCCAAAAGACAGATGACCATGTTCCGCAGAAACGATGATTATCATTGGATTAATTTATTAGAGAAAACGAAGGAAGAAGCAGTACTTGAAATACTAGGGTTAGTTCAAAACGTTTAAGTCGTTTAATACGTACTATTATCTAATCATAATATATATAAGTTTGATATTAATTTGTATTTGTTTATAGAATTATATATGACCAATAAAACAATCGACATATTAGAAGGGATTGGGGTAGCTATGAGAATTCTTTCCTTTACGGCATTAAGTATTATGGGTAAATCTACCCCCTTTCTGTCGCTTTGGATAGTAAATACTGCAGATGCCGTATTACTTACCTATTGAGCAGTATACAAGAAAAGCAAATCATACATAGTACTAAATATGTTCTGGATTATTGTAGGGCTTATAGGTATATACAATAGCATATAAACTTCTATTGGGTTAGTGAAAAAACAATAAACCAAACCTAAAAAACCAAAATTAACCTCCTTTTATCTATGACAGGCAAATTGATTCTTTTCACCGGAAAAAATTAATCGTTCACAGAAAGGCAGTCCTACACTACCCATCATAAGTAGATATTTGCATTGTAATTAAAACCAATATCACTATGACAAAGAAACAACAAATTATTGCCGCTATCTACTTTATTGTGCTTGCCGTTATTTTTCTAAACCTGACGCCATATAACAGAAATGACGATTTTCATGCTTATCACATTAATACGGCATTTGGTAATTTCTTTACCCTACATAAGCCGATATTCTATCAGCAACTATTCGCAGAAATAACATTCGTTACTATTTTCTTCGCATTGTATATTCTGAAAGAAAAACCGAAGAGAAAATTGATGTACTACAATTAGTAGGTAGGATTTATATAAATTTCCTGTAAAAAGGAGAAAGAAGAGGATTTTCTCCTCTCAAAAAGAGACTTATTAATCAATAAGTCTCTTTTTGTATTCTATGCCATATTCAACTAATTCCTATACTTATTGGATGCTTTTTAGTGATTGAAATAGTTACTTGAATGCTTTCTTTATTGCTTCCTTATTCTTTAGATAAAAAAATATCTTACATTTATCCCCAAACTAAAGAGCAATGGCAGGACTCAAAAACCTTCAGGCATTTAAAAATGCCGTGGGGATTAAATTTCAATTATACAATAGCTTATTTACTTCACTACCTTTTCATCGTATTGAGAAAACGGGGGTTTTGGTATCGCTGTTACTGGTAAACTGCGAAGAAGGGTTTAAGAATAAAAAGAGCCCAATAGATATAATTGACGACTTTATTAATAAACAAACTACCCATACCAAGGAAGAAGAAAAGCTGGATTTACTTTTTCGTCTTACACAGTATGTAGAAAGACAGGTGGTATTGTTTGATTCGCTGGAAGATGCTGCTTTTACCCAGGTAAACGATATGCATGGTACGGGAACATTAAAGAATCTGGCCGTTGAACTGGAGAATAAAAATAAAGAAGCTTTACTGGCAGAAAGATTGAAGGATTTTAATGTAAGACTGGTGCTAACTGCTCATCCTACTCAGTTTTATCGTGGTGCAGTTTTAGGCATTATTCATGATCTTTCCGATGCCGTAGGAAAGAATGAAGAGATTCAAATATATTCTTACCTGCAACAGCTAGGTAGAACGCCATTCTTTCAGAAACAAAAACCTACTCCTTTTGATGAGGCGGTAAGTTTGATTTGGTACCTGGAAAATATATTTTATCATTCTGCAGGAAAAATACAGGTAATTTTAAAAGAGAATTTTAAGGATTGTCTGAATAAAGATAATCCATTAATGACCCTTGGTTTCTGGCCAGGAGGCGATAGGGACGGCAATCCTTTTGTTACGGCTAGTACTACCCTGCAAGTTTCACAGGCTTTACGTACCAGCATTCTTCGTTGCTACTATAAAGAAGTAAGACAACTGAAACGCCGACTTACTTTTAAAGATGTAGATGTAGAAATTGCTGATCTTGAATTAAGATTGCATAATCAGCTTTTTGAAAGTAATCAGGAACAGATTACAAAGGAGGAATTGATAAACAGACTGGTTAAAATTAAGTTGCTATTAATTTATAATCATAATAATCTTTTTGTAGAACTGGTAGAAGAACTGATTAGCAAAATAGAAATATTTGGTCTGCACTTTGCTAGTTTAGATGTAAGGCAGGACAGCAGTGTGCATGTAAATCTGATAGATTTTATTGCTGCTAATGCAGAATTGTTACCTACTGATTATGCTCAATTGTCAGAGTCTGAAAAGATTGATGCACTAACTAATGTTCATGCATTAAAAGACTTCTCCTTCCTTACCAATGATTTGCATAAGGATACCTTGGAAGTAATACAATATGTAAAAACTATTCAGAAAGTTAATGGAGAACATGGCTGCAATAGATATATAATTAGTCAGTGTAATAGTGCTGTAAATGTGATGGAAGTATTCGGGTTATTCCTGATGGGTGGCTGGAGCAAAAATGAATTAAGTGTAGACATTGTTCCATTATTTGAAACAGTAGACGATTTAAGAGAAGCTGCTATAATAATGGAGAAATTATATAGTAATCCTATTTACAAAACACATCTTGCCAATAGAGGCAATAAGCAAACTATCATGCTTGGCTTCTCCGATGGTACTAAGGATGGGGGCTATATGATGGC
>CANFLJ010000250.1 GCA_947447815.1 Chitinophagaceae bacterium
TTTCTAAACCAATGTGGTAAATTGCTGGCAATATAAAATACATCTCCTTCATTATATTCTCCAATATAATCACCTAGCATGATGGTGCCAAAACCTTCCGTAATTACAATGATTTCATATTCTTCATGCTTATGCCAGTTTGTTTCAAACTGAGGCGTTTCGTATGTTCGGCAGGCAAATGAATGATTCTCTTCTACTAATACTTTCTGAATTATTGTTTTCATAATAGCTGCTATATTGCCTTGATTATCTTGCTAAGTTATGTATATCTGATAAAATAGTATACATATATGTAAATATTGCAGTTTTGCAATAGCTGAATTAAATCAACATTTGCAACATTAACTTTTGCTGATGCTATTACTAGGAATTGATATTGGTACTTCTTTTATTAAAGTGTCTGTTGTAGATGCTCATACTTTTAAAACTATTGTTACAGTACAATGTCCAGAAACGGAAGCTTCTATCATTGCTCATCAATCAGGATGGGCAGAACAATCCCCAGATACTTGGTGGAAATATGTTCAAGAAAGTATTCTGAAAGTGAATGCAACTAGTTTGTATAATCCAAAGGAAATTGGATCTATTGGTATTGCATATCAAATGCATGGATTAGTATTAGTAGATAAAAATCAACAGGTATTAAGGGATAGTATTATATGGTGCGATAGCAGGGCGGTAGAGATTGGCAACAAAGCTTTTGATATTATTGGTAAAGAAAACTGTCTTTCTCATTTGTTGAATTCTCCGGGCAATTTTACAGCTTCAAAGTTAGCATGGGTAAAGGAACATGAACCTGCAGTATATAGTAAAGTAGATAAGGTAATGTTGCCTGGTGACTATATTGCAATGAAACTTACTGGTGAAATATCTACTACTATTTCGGCACTTTCGGAAGGTACATTCTGGGATTTTAAAAACAATTGTGTATCAGAGGATTTGATGCAATATTTTGGTTTTGATAAATCATTATTGCCAGAAGTTAAAGAGGTCTTTTCTGATCATGGGAAGATTAAATCAACCGTAGCAAAAGAACTTTCTTTATCTAGCAAAGTAATTGTATCATACAAGGCTGGCGATCAACAAAATAATGCTTTGTCTTTAAATGTTCTGGAACCTGGAGATGTAGCTGCTACGGCAGGTACATCTGGTGTGATTTATGCAGTTTCTGATGATCTTCAATATGACAAACTTTCCAGGGTAAATACTTTTGCTCATGTAAATCATACTGTAGAGGAAACCCGATTAGGCATCCTTCTTTGTATTAATGGAACAGGTATTTTGAATAGTTGGGTAAAAAAACTAGCTGGAAGTAAATTAAGCTACAAGCAAATTGACGAAGTAGCTTCTGGAATTGAAGCTGGTAGCAATGGACTGCTGATGTTACCTTTTGGTAATGGTGCAGAAAGAATGCTGAATAATAAAACGATAGGAGCGCAAATCCAACATATAGATTTAAATAAACATACAGCAGCCCATATATATCGTGCTGCTCAGGAAAGTATTGCATTTGCTTTTAGGTATGGTTTGGATATTATGCTGAGCAATGGCGTTAAAGTGGGAAGTATCAGAGCAGGTAAGGCTAATATGTTTAAGAGCCCTGTTTTTACCGAAGCATTTGTAAATGCTACTAACGTAACAGTTTCTTTATACGATAATGATGGGAGTGTAGGTGCTGCCATTGGTGCAGGTATTGGTACTGGTTTTTATAAGGATGCCAGAGAAGCTTTTGCTGGTTTTAAACCTATCGAAACTATTATGCCGAGTATGGCTAAAAAGTATAATGTACTATATGAAAACTGGAAAGAACTGTTGCACAAACACATTAGGAAATAAAATTATTTATCATATTAAATTAATAATATCATGTCTGTATTAATTGGTGAAAATGAATTCTTTAAAGGCATTCCAAAGATTCAATTTGAAGGTTTAAATAGCAATAATCCGTTGGCTTATCGCTGGTACGATGAGACTAAAGTAGTTGCTGGTAAAACGATGAAAGAATGGCTGCGATTTGCAGTGGCATACTGGCATAGTTTCTGTGGTAATGGTGGTGATCCTTTCGGAGAGCCTACACAATTATATCCATGGGCTGTAAAGACCGATGCGGTAGATAGAGCAAAGGATAAAGCTGATGCGGCTTTTGAGTTTATTACCAAGCTTGGACTACCATATTACTGTTTTCATGATGTAGATGTAGTGGACTATAACAATGACATCCATGTAAATGATCAACGTTTGCAGGAAATGACTGCTTATCTTAAACAAAAGCAGGATGCAAGTGGCGTAAAACTATTATGGGGTACAGCAAATGTATTTAGTAATAGAAGGTACATGAATGGAGCAGCTACCAATCCAGATTTTCATGTATTAACGCATGCTGCTGCTCAGGTGAAAGCTGCTTTGGATGCTACTATTGCACTAAAAGGAGAAAACTATGTATTCTGGGGTGGGAGAGAAGGTTATATGACCTTATTGAACACCAACATGCATAGAGAAAAAGAACATTTTGCTAAGTTCTTGCACACTGCTAAAGATTATGCCCGAAAGAATGGTTTTACTGGCACCTTCTTTATTGAACCTAAGCCATGCGAACCTTCCAAACATCAGTATGATTATGATAGCGAAACGGTAATAGGTTTCTTGCGTCAGTATGATTTATTGAACGACTTTAAATTGAATATTGAAGTAAACCATGCAACGCTGGCTGGACATACTTTTCAGCATGAACTTCAAATTGCTGCCGATGCTGGTATGTTGGGTAGTATAGATGCTAACAGAGGTGATTATCAGAATGGCTGGGATACGGATCAGTTTCCTACTAATATCAACGAAATAACAGAAGCTATGCTGGTAATAGTAGAAGCTGGAGGCTTTGGTGGCGGTGGTATTAATTTTGATGCAAAGAGAAGAAGAAATTCAACCGATGCAGTCGATTTATTTCATGCACATATTGGCGGTATAGATACGTTTGCCAGAGCGCTGATTGTTGCAGATAACATTTTGCAGAAATCTGATTACAAAAAGATTCGTGCAGAACGTTATGCTTCGTTTGATGCAGGTAAAGGGAAGGAGTTTGAAGCTGGAAAACTATCCTTAGAAGATTTAAGAGCTTATGCTATTGAAAATGGAGAACCTGCAGTTATAAGTGGCAAACAAGAGTATCTGGAGAATATTATTAACAGATATATTTAATGTAAGCTACTATCAAATTTAAACGCTTCATTATTATCCTGAGTATCGTGTGTAGTGAATCGTGAGGATTAACTCTTTTAACATACTGCATCTAACTATTTGTTTTCATTATTCGTTTAGTATTTTGGTCTAATTTTATAAAATTTAAAAGGCAATTCTGAAAAGAGTTGCCTTTTTAGTTAAATAATGCGAATTATTATTAATTATGATTGGTAAGATTGTTATTAACAGGATTAAAGAGTAGACGATTTATATGAGTAAAGTGCCTGAACATACATGATTTTTGCCTGAAGGCATGAGTCAAGTGCCTGAGCATATAAGATTTTTGCCTGAAGGTATGTGTTAAGTGCCTGAGCGTATGAGATTTTTGACTGAAGGTATGTGTTAAGTGCCTTAGCATATGAGATTTCTGCCTGAAGGTATGTGTCGAGTGCCGGAGAGTATAAGATTTTCGCCTGAAGGTATGTGTCGAGTGCCGGAGCGTATAAGATTTGTTTCCTAAGGTTTAAACATATTAAAGCAGTTAATGAGATAGTTGTATAAGATGAATTATCTTTTTACCCAATAGTTAAGCTTTTATTGTAATGAGCGATGCGCGACGGATAGCAGGGGTATCCTTTTTGCCTTTTGAGTTTTATTGTTCTAAACATGATTCGGGCAAAAAGATACAACCGGATAGCCGGGCCTGCAAGGCGCGCCCAAAATCAAGTAAAAAGTAAAAA
>CANFLJ010000251.1 GCA_947447815.1 Chitinophagaceae bacterium
TCAGAATTGCATATTCCCTGTTGCAAGATGGATACAGAGTATGCTTGAATATTATCTACTAACTGGAGACATTGCAAAATCTGATTTAATTTTTGAATACGCATTTGAAAAAGTCACTATTCTTCCATCCGATAATGCAATAATTATCATCAACCAAATATCTGAAGTTGGGGAGATATTGCCTACCAATTATTTATTAAAAATACGAGATTTGTATACTTTAAAATCGGAACAGGTAACCCATGAATTTGATAGCATGGTAAATGCAGGTTTAAATATTTCCATTCTATTAAACAACAATAAAATAATTAAAGAGAAAAATATTGAAACCTTAATGACACAATACCCTTATCAATTTATCATCTGCAAAGAAAGTATCATGGATAAAATGAATAGAGTATATAATTAAATTTTATGGGATCAAATTACAGCTCCTTTTACATTGCTGCATTGTTTTTCTATTTTGCAGATGTACTGCAGAAAACAACATCAAAGGGGGCTATTACCTGGAAGTATTTGTTTGTACGTTCCTGCTATACTTCTGTAATTTCCATCGTTTTAACCTCTTTACTTTTTGGTATAAATACTCTGCCTTCAGTTACTATTATTTTGCAAATGGCATTTTGCTCTATTTGTTGTGGAATGGGATTGTTCTTTTATATAAAGTCTATCAACGCTTTGAAATTCTCGAATGTTGGTTCATTGACTATTGTTGGGAATGTAATACAACAGTTGACAGGAATATTATTGTTTGGAGAAAAATATTCTGCTTATGATTTTGTAGCATACACTTTAATGAGTTTTGGTTGTCTATATCAATTACTATTTACCAAGACGCTAAAGGGAGCAAAATTTGTGTTGTTGTCTACTGTATTCTGGACAGGAGGATATATACTGCTATCGAGGGTTTTGCAACAAACTACTATTTACTGGAGCGTTCCCATTATGGAAGTAACGATTATGATAATGGGTTATCTATTAATGAAGCTAACGCCCTCAGCTGTAAATACTACTAATGCTCAAAATCCACCTTTGAGGAGTATTAAACCTACCATATTTATTGTAATTGGATTACTTACCTACTTTGGATCACTACTGAATAATAATTCTTTTAAAAATATCCCTATTTCGACTATTAGTATTTTGCAACTTTCCATAATGCCACTTGCTTATCTTGCTAGTTTAAAGATATTTAAGGAGAAACCCAGCAAAGTGGAGTTGATTAGTTTCATAACCGGATTTATTGGATTTGCATTGTTTGTTTATATGCATTATTAGGAAATATAATACAGCTTTACTGGACCTGATATATATTATCATTTGTTTTATTTGTTTAATTCATAGGGCTTCACCTATGTTTCATTCATAGGGCTTCACCCTATGCTAGTATATTTCGCTCTTTCAGAACTGGAACCTTTATGTAGTTTGAGCGAGCGCAAAGGATAGGAGCGGTATCCTTTTTATGTGCCCTGCTGCCTAAAGAAATGGAGAAAGCATTTTAGAAAAGGGCACTTAAAAAGATACAAGTGGATAGCCTGACCCGAAGGGATGCGCCCAAAATCAAGTAAAAAGTAAAAAACAAAAGGGGAAAATAATACAAAAACTAAAGACTAAAAAAAGAAAACCTACAATAGAAAAACTACATTACAGCCAGCATACGAATGCTATTAACTCTTCTTTATTTCTACTGCATATACATTTTCTTCGCCTTCGAAGTTGGCTCGGAAGATGATCCATTTTTCATCGGGAGAGAAGTGTACGTTGGGTTCTAATTTGTACTGATGATTTTTCATATCTACCAGTTTCTCCGATTGAAAATGATCTCCGTGGGGCGTGAAAAGATAAATCCATTTCCCCTCTCTGGCTTTTGCAACGGCAGCAGAATCGCCCCCATCTCCGGCAAACAATTTACAATCTTTAGCACTGGTATAATGTACCGACCATTCATCTCTGCTTAACTGGTATTTAAGTTCATTACCCGTTTGCAGTGGAGTGCCTCCTACATAGAAAGTTTGCCCTTTTGGCAATTGCAGATCGTACCAGATAGTATTGCCATCGGTAGCAAACCATTCGTGTCCTGCAATCTCCATAACCATTGTTCTCTTATGTATCAGTTGAATGTTTTTAGTGTGGATATCAATAGTCCATATTCTATCCACTTTATGCCAAGGGCCTTCATGACAAAACATCATCAGCTTTGGATTGGTTGGAGAGAACTGCACATGATTGAGCCAGGCAGAATCGCTAAAGAGTTTATTGATTTCCTTTTTATCAATATCTATTGTAAACAAAGTGCGGGGTAAATGTGCCTGGAATATTCTGTTGAAATAATCGTGCTTCTGAGGATACTTTCTGGAGATTTCTTTTTCTTCTGGACTAGCATAAACACCGCCCAATAAAGTACCATCGACATTGATGGTTGTAATATCACCTTTAAAATTGTCGGGGAAAACGTATACCAGTCTTTCTTTAGCATTCAGCACATTGCATGCAAAGACAGAATCGGCAGATTGATAGAAGATTTCCTTACGGGTAGTACTTAGAATTTCTCCTGTTAAATTACCCACATGGTGTGTAAGTTGAGTGACTTTGAAAGTAGCTAAATCGACTATAAAGTATTGCCTCTTTTTATGTTCATCCTTGCCATAGAATACCATTTTATTGTCGATAAAAGGGTTGTTGTGGAAATAAAAACTCAGACTACTCCCCTCTCTTCTGGTCAGCTTTATAATTTTATGTTGTGTAGCAGCATCGATCCATTCGTTGGGCATTTTTTTGCCACCAGTTTCCATGACTGGTTGTGCCTGAACATCACTAAAAAAGGTGCTGAAAAAAAGGAAGCAAATAATAAACTGCTTGCTCATAGTACATGGTTATAATAATTTCTCCTTGTGCTTATTGTAAACAGGTAAAAGCATGAGGCAAATGAAGCCTACTACCAATACGATGATGGTTTGTGCAAACCACTGAATGGTGCCATTGGCAATACCATACTCGTACTTTATTCCATTGCCTTCGAGGGCTATGGCTAAGAAGATGGCGTAGGTACCTATACCGCCGGGTGTAAGAATCATACCAATGCTACCAAATGCAAGGCAAGTAATAGCTTCTTTGATACCAAGACCCGCAGTAGCCGAGGTGGAGTACAGCCCTATCCAGGTGCCCAGGGCATAACAAAGCCAGATAGTAATGGTATAGATGGTAAATAATAGTTTGTGTTTGAGTCGGCTGGCAGAAATAAGTCCTTCGAGAATGCCTAGAAAAATCTTTTTGATGGCCGCCATGATTCTGGTCAGTTTGCCGGAAACAATTACCCAGATAATAGTGATGATAATGGCTAGGGCTAAAACCGCATAAATAACTATTTGCAAGTTAGTAATTGCCTTGTGCTGACTACCGGGCATATTGGCCTTTACATATTCATACCCTGAAGTAACTACATCGAACTGGAAGATGAAGGCTAGTAAGAATATGATACCGAGACAAACCACATCGAAAGCACGTTCGGCAACGATGGTGCCTACTATTTTTTCGGCAGGTACTTTCTCGTACTTAGCTATGATGGTACATTTTAAAACTTCGCCTAATCGTGGTACTGCCAGATTGGCTAGATAACCAACCATTACCGAGAAGAAGGTATTTGCAACAGAAGGAAGGTAGCCCATTGGCTCCATCAATAGTCGCCACCTAAGCGCTCTTACCAAATGACTAAGGCTGAGTATGAGGAAGACTGGAATGAAGAGTACGTAATTTGCAGAAACAATAGCCTGTTTAAACTTACCAAACTCGCTATCGGGTATCTGGTGCAGACTCCACCAAACGAGAAAAATCCCCAATCCAAGGAAGAAAGCGTACTTGAAAAGATTGGCGATTTTTTTATTCATTCTAAGTTAGTTGTGATAA
>CANFLJ010000252.1 GCA_947447815.1 Chitinophagaceae bacterium
GAGCTGGATAACATCAATGAAGTATATAAGGAAAAACAAAAAGATAAACCATTCAAGTTCATTGCAGTATCTATTGATGACTCCAGAACAGCAAACAGAGTTAAACCATTTGTTGTAGGTAAAGGTTGGACATTTGATGTATATCAGGATATAAACAGTGATTTAAAGCGCGCTTTTCAAATTACCGACGTGCCTCACGTAATCATTATTAAAAATAACAAAGTAGTTTATCAGCATACTGGATATATAGCAGGTGGTGAAGACGAGCTTTTCGAGAAAATTAAAACCCTTTAATAACCAAAAACGAATATAATGATGAGAAAGATATTAATGCTAGTCCTAGCAACACTCACGATACAAGGTATTAAAGCTCAAACGGCCGAGGCTTTATCCAGTGGTCATCTGAGAGGCAGTTTTGAAAGTTATTCTCAATACTACAAAAATGATGATCTGATTAATGCTTTGGCTCCTCCAAATAGCTTTGGATCAAATAATTTTTTTCAGTTAGATTACACCTTCAAACAATTTACTGCTGGTATACAATACGAAAGCTACTTGCCTTCTATCCAGAATTACTTTAGCACCAATAGCAACAATGCAATGAATGCTAGCAAAATTGCTAATAAGTATTTTAAGTATTCCGAGAAGAATTTTACTATTCAGATTGGGGATTTTTACGAACAGTTTGGTAATGGACTTGTTCTAAGATCTTGGGAAAATAGACCAATAGGTATTAATAATGCACTGGAAGGATTTAATGTTTTTATACAGCCAGTTGATTTTATGAAAATAAAAGTTATTAATGGTAGAACAAGAAAGTTATTTGATTATGCTAATGCTTCCTTAAAAGGTGCTGATATTGAATTTGACTTATCAAAATGGGTAAATAGAAAAGATGCTGAAAATCCTATAGGCCTTACCATGGGCGGTAGTTATGTAAACAGATATGAAGGGGGCTATACCGGGCCTGTAATTAATTATCCTTTAGACGTAGAAGCATATTCAAGAAGGCTGAGTATAGATTTGTCTGGATTTTCTTTTGGAGTAGAATATGTTACCAAAGGTTCCGATCCTCATGCCATAAATAAAGAAGACTTTAGTACAGGTAAGGCTTTGCAGGTAACCACCAGTTATGCTAAAAATAATCTTGGTTTTAATATTACAGCAAGGGCATTATCCAATATGGATTACAGAAGCGAAAGAGAAGTTGTTACTGCCGATGCCAATCAACTGATGATAAATTATTTGCCTTCTCTTACCAAGCAACATGACTTTCTTACCAGCAATATTTACGTATATAGTACACAGGCATTGAATGAGTCTGGTTTTCAATCTGATCTTTATTACAATTTCAAAGAAGGTTCTGCTTTAGGTGGTAAATATGGGCTGAAATTGTCCGCCAATTTTTCTTACTATGGGGCTTTAAATACTAAGGATGACATATTCAGTGTTGGCAAACAAAGTTATTACCATGATGCTAATATTGAGCTGAAAAAGAAATGGAACAAGAAGCTGGAAACAAATATCATGTACCAGAATATTTACTACAATAAATCTGTATTACAGAACCCTGCACCTGATGTATATTGCAATATTATCGCGGTAAGTAACTTGTATAAATACACCAAAAAGAAATCAGTAAGATTAGTGCTGGAACATTTATCTACTGATCAGGATGGCGGAAATTGGGTAGCTGGATTGACCGAGTTTTCTTTCGCCCCTACTTATAGTTTCTTCATAAGCGATTTATGGAATTACGGAACTCCAGGTGTGCCATATTATGGAGAAAGTCAGGGTATTAATAACGCTGTTCATTACTTTAATTTGGGAGGAAGTATTTCCAAGAACGCTTCAAGATTCAGTCTTTCATTTGGTCGACAAAAAGCAGGTCTGTTATGTTTAGGTGGTGTATGTAGATACGTTGCTGCATCTTATGGGTTTACAGCAGCCCTTACTACTAACTTTTAATATTAGTCCTCAGATTTACAAAAGGAGTACGCTAAATTATACAATGGATACAACCTGTAGATACTTTATTGTTCATAAACCTTTCAATATGGTATCGCAGTTTGTAAGCCCTGATGATGTTGTATTGCTGGGCTCCCTCGATTTTGATTTTCCTGAAGGAATCCATGCCGTTGGCAGATTAGATAATCACTCCGAAGGATTACTTATTCTTACAACAGATAAAAGGGTTACAAGACTTTTATTCAATACTAAAATTCCACACAAAAGAACCTACTACGTGCAGGTAAATCATGTGTTGGGAGAAGAGCATATAAAGCAATTAATAGATGGTGTTCCTATCAAAGTGGAAGGAGGCGAAATGTATCTGGCAAAAGCCGTACATGCAGAATTAATTCCTTGCCCTCCATTGTTTAAAAGAGTGTTGAATGAGTATGAAGAAAAGATACCAAACTCATGGCTTAGTATAACCCTTACAGAAGGTAAGTTTCATCAGATACGTAAAATGGTAGCGGCCCTTCATCAGCGTTGTCGTAGACTAATAAGAATGTCTATCGAAGATCTTGAATTAGGTGATTTGCCTCCAGGTCAAGTAAAAGAGTTTGCCGCGGAAGAGTTTTTTAAGCTGCTCAAAATAGATGCTAATTTGTACAACAATTAGTTGTCGATTTATTTCAATTGCAACACCGAAAATATCTGCTGATAGTCTGGATTATCAGGGTTCATTTGTTGAAGCCTTTTTGCATATGAAATAGCCTTATTCAATTGTTTATCTTCTATTAATAAATAAGCCATTATGTAATTCAGACTTTCCTCTTCAGGATAGATAGTCAATCCTTTTTGCACAGTACTGATGGCTTGTGTTTTATTGCCGGTTTGTTGCAATAAAAGGCTGTAGTTATAATACAGTCTTGGGTTATCTGCTTTAAGTATGACAGCTTTCTCAAAAGATTTCAATGCATTCGCATTGTCTTTTAATTCAGAATATATCAGAGCAATATTATACCATGCCTGAGCATTTTTAGGATCCGTTTTTATCGCTTCCTGCAATGTTTTTAGGGCAGCCGCATTATCGCCTTTACTGTTGTAGGTTATTGCCATGTTTAATCTTGCTAAGTTGGCTAAACTATCTTTTTTTATGGCTCTTATATAATACTTTTTCGCAGCCTCATAATCATTGTTTCTAGCGTAATAATCACCTATAGCTATATTGCCATGTGCAAAGTCTGCATTAAATAATAAATGAGATTCAGCTTCTGCTTTGGCTTTGTCGTAGTCTGATTGATACTCGCTCAAAAACTGGTTTATACCAATGGAATTTACTAGTTGTGCTGCTGCTATTCTTACTGCCCTTACTTTATCTTTTAATAATACAGCTACCGCTTTTTTATTACTGATAGATGCACTGAAGTTGATTAAACTCTCTAGAGCATGATATCTTACTAATGCATTTTTATGCGTTAAACAACTCATCAATGTATTCAGACTGTTAGGCGTATTTATCTTGCCAAGATAATTTACTGCGGTTGCCTTTATAATGTCAGGTACTGAAGTATCTGCAATGAGCTTTATTAAATGCGATTCGCTTTTGTCATTTATAGTACTGCCAGGTATTAGGTCTTCTGCAAAGTGATACTTCCGGTTAGGACCATACCATTTCACAACAGCATCAGATGCCCATTGTGCCGATTTATCTTTATGACAATCATTACAGGCATTGGTAGTGGCTTTGTATTGCATAGATAAATCTGGCCTTGGAGCCCTGAAACTATGGTCATGTCGCAAGTCATTACCCATATAATATTTCCCCGGTGCATGACAGTTGATACAAGTACTTCCAGCGGTGTTGATGTTATGCTTGTGGTGTTCTGGAGAGTCGTACGTTTTGGCATGACATTGCATACATACCTGATTCCC
>CANFLJ010000253.1 GCA_947447815.1 Chitinophagaceae bacterium
GACAATTTAGCATCTGAATTCAACAGTTTCACTACATTATCCAATGTTTTAGAATCATCCTGAATCAGTTTATTGCTGTTGGTAGTAAAGTATACAGTTTCAGTAACTGGCTCTACAGGTGCAGGAGGCTGAGGTTTAACAACAGGTCTAACTTCTGCTTTCACTTCAGGACAACCATGATTAGCAACCGTGCCAGCAACCGTTGGACACTGATCTTCATCATCGTTTACGCCATCACCATCGCTATCAGGAACCGGGCAACCATCGTATTTTGCAACACCCGCAACATTTGGACATTTATCTTCTTTATCAGCAATACCATCTCCATCAGTATCAGGACAACCATGAAGTTCTAATAAACCAGCTACATCAGGGCACTGATCTAAACTATCCGGAACACCATCCTTATCTCTGTCTTTTACAACTACCGGAGCCGGTGGCGGTGGAGGAGGAACCACTTTTACTGGCTTAGCCTTAGCAGGCTTTGCTATGATACCCAAAGGAATAGTATATCCCAGAGAATAAAACATATTGTTGTCCAGCTTTTGAGTATTAGTTGACAAACGATAATTAGCTTGCAAGAAGATATACCCTTCGTTGAAAAGATTTACCTGCAAACCAAGACCAACTGGTACATAAGGAACGATGCTCTGACTATACTTGCCAGCACCTAAACCCAAAGTAGCAAAAGGCTGGAAGAAATGATTATCCGTTCTTAAACGACCATGAACAGAAGCTTCCAGTTCAGAGATATACACGTCGTTACCATCTGGATTTTTGGTATAATGAGAGAACAAACCATTGTATCTTACAGAATAATCAAGTTTAGTATTGATGCCATTCCAGTAAAATACAGAGAATCCTGGTTCTGAAACACCACCATTTGCAAAATTTGTTGCAGGGAAGTTAACCAGATTGATACTTGCGCCAATCTGTGGAGCCTTCTTTGGAGCACCAAACTCCTGTGCAAAAGATCCCATTGGATACATTGCAGCAATCATTAAAACTAAGCTTGTAAATTTTTTAATCATATTAAATTATTTAAATAAAGTGCGCGAATGTAGCTTTTTTGACGTATTTAAATACTTTTTTGCAGTACGTTAACCATTTTTTTAAAAAATACTCATGTAAAAGTATCTTTTTTTAAACAGAATTTAAGGCATTAAATTTACTGTTTAATGTTTGGAACATAGTTCCACCAATACGGCAAGACCTTGTCCCAAGCCTACACAAATGGAGGCAATGCCCCGTTGTTTACCCGACCTTTCCATTTCGTGCAGCATTGTAGTCATGATTCTGGCACCTGTACTACCAATAGGATGTCCTAAAGCAATAGAACCTCCATTTACATTCACGATGCTATCATTCAGCTTTAGCTCATTGCTGCATACTATAGAAGTAGCTGCAAAGGCTTCGCTTATTTCAAACAGGTCGATATCCTGAATAGTGAGGTTGGTTTTCTTTAATAAAGTATTAATAGCCAATACCGGACCAAGGCCCATCTCGTCGGGATGTACCCCCACTATTGCAGAAGCTATAATCCTTGCTTTGGGTCTTAAAGCGTATTTCTTAATAGCAGATTCACCTGCTAACAACAATGCAGCTGCACCATCATTTATGCCACTACTATTTCCTGCGGTAACAGTACCACTTGTGCTAGTATCAAACAAGGGCTTCAACCTTTGTAATTGCTCTATTGATAGCACTCTTGGTTGTTCGTCTTGTGTAATTACTTTATCCGTATTGGGCAATGAAACAGGTATTATTTCATGCTTCCATTTCCCACTGGATAAAGCATTAAAATATTTCTGATGAGAGTCTAATGCAAAAGCATCCTGTTCGGCTCTACTAATCCCATATTTCTTGGCAACCAGTTCGGCAGTTTCGCCCATGGATAATGGCAGAAAAGATTCGGCCAACTTTTGATTGGTAAAGCGCCAGCCAATAGTAGAATCAAACGCTGCAGCACTAGGCACATACTCTTTATCGGCATTATACATTACCATAGGAGCACGACTCATCGTCTCTACTCCACCCGCAATAAACAAATCTCCATCTCCACATTGAATGGCACGGGATGCATCGATAACCGCCTGCATACCACTGCCACAAAGACAGTTAACCGTATTGCCAGGAACCGAAAAGGGAAGACCAGCAAGGATAGCCGACATACGGGCAACATTCCTACAATCTTCGCCAGCCTGATTGCCATCACCAACTATCACCCCATCAATAGCAGCGGTATCTATCTGCATATTTCTATCCAGAATAGCCTTAATGGTGATAGCCATCAAATCGTCAGGACGAATAGTAGAAAGTACTCCACCAAAGCGACCAACAGGTGTACGTACAGCGTCAATAATATATATATCGTTCAATAGATTGTTCGGTTTACTAATTGCAAATTAATGTAAAAGGAATGAATACAATTAATTAACGGATTACGGATTAACGAATTAGTGGATTATAAACAAGTTACATGTTGCTGGTTTCTGGTTACTAGTAACTGGCAACAGGAAACCTGTATTCCTCTGTGCCTTGTATTATATATTCTTTTTACTTTTTGTTTTTTACTTTTTACTTTGAATACCTTTCGCCGCTATCCATCCCGTTGTCCAGGCATTCTGAAAATTGAATCCTCCTGTTATCCCATCTATATTCAATGCTTCGCCACAAAAGAAAAGTCCGGGTATATTTTTCGATTGCATCGTATTTACATCCACTTCGGATAATTCTACACCACCGCAGGTTACAAACTCTTCTTTAAAGGTAGTCTTACCATGCACCTTTAATGTATAAGCATGCAGGTTTTGTATCAGTTTATTCTTCTGTTCCGATTTAAGATCGGCCCAGTTGGTATCCTCTCCTATTTTACTTTGCTGTACCATGAAAGTCCATAGTCTGTTAGGCATATCAAATACCTTACTAAGGATTACTTTTTTCTTCCCGTCCTTAAAGCGTTGATCGTCCAGTATATCTGTTATTTCGGGTACGTTACTAATTCCTATCCAGTTGACCATTGCATCAAAATCATATTGCTTTTCTGCTAATAGTACAGCAGCATAAGCCGACAGTTTAAGTATAGCAGGACCGCTCAAGCCCCAATGGGTAATGAGTATATCGCCTTTTTGTACATAACTGGAACCAGCAATCTTTACGGCTACATTCTTCATACTCACCCCCATCAAAGTAGTAATAGGGTGATTGGGAATGTTGAAGGTGAACAAGGAAGGTAAAGGATCGGTTACTTTTAGTTGCAGGCTCTTTACCCATTCAGGTTTTTCTTTTATAAAACCACCAGTGGCAATACATATATAGTCTGCCTGTAAAGTATATGCATCATTACCAAGGGTAAAAGTTTTATGCCCATCCACCTCCTGCTGTTGTATACGGGTAACATTGGTAAAGTATCTTATTTCAATACCCAGTCTTTCTACCTCTTGCATAAAACAATCGATGATTGTTTGAGAAGTATTGGTAGCAGGAAACATTCTCCCATCGTCTTCTGCAACAATGGCAATACCTCTTTCATTAAACCATTCCAGAGTATCTTTAGTATTGAACCAGTGAAAGGCTTTCTTTAAAAACTTTTCTCCGCGGGGATAGCATTTAGAAAGCTCTACAATATCCTGTTGAACGTTGGTAACATTGCAACGCCCTCCGCCACTCACTTTTACTTTGGATAATACCTTGGAGCTCTTCTCAAGTATGGTTACTTTAAGCTGATTATTATTAGTAGCAGCATTGATAGCACAGAAGAATCCTGCGGCCCCTCCTCCTATTACTACCAGATGTTTTTGCATGAAGATTACATTTATGTGCTGAACGCTTAATGCTAAACGCTGAATACAAAATACAATGAATGTA
>CANFLJ010000254.1 GCA_947447815.1 Chitinophagaceae bacterium
ATAGGATAACATTATTGCCTTATCAACACTTTTTGTGCAACATATTTATTAAATCGAGAATACAATTCTACAGAATAGTAACCATTATAAGTATTAATTGATTCATTCAAATTAACAGTTACTGTATTTTCCCTTTCATTGCAATTCACAAGTTGTGTGTACAAAACTCTTCCAGTAGCTATCTCTACTATCTTCAATGTCAACATTTCAGCTTTTACAGATAAAAAGTTACATTTAAATATACCATTTATTATCGGGTTAGGAAAAATTGTTAATCCTGTATTTATTCCTAATGAACTATAATCAATTGTAGAACTTACAAGTTTAGCATTTCTAATGGTTGCCGATAATTCTGTATTGCTGGTATTTACATTAAATGAAATAATGATAGTGGTTATATCACTTGCATCTATTGGACCCATCCCACCTGACATCAAATCTGAATAGTGTATTGTATATTGTTGTTCTCCTTCTCTTACAGGTATCGTTACAGAATATTGATTATTCCAATTAGTAATAGAATTCTTTACAAAAGTAACTTTCAACGAGCTAGCACCTGATGCTTTTACAATAAATTGAAAGCTATTAAATGCATTAATATCTCTTGGTAAACCGCCTGCTTTCATTAATTTATAAACAGAAACATAGTCACTGCTGCTTGCTTTAATAGATACATTTCTTAATAATCTATATTCTTTGGGAGTCGATCCATTTATTACATCATTTGTTACTGCAAATTGGTGAATAGTGGTCGAAGCTTTATTGTAACTTATACCCCAGGAACCTTCATTAGTATATATTTGATCATGAACTTTATCTTTTTCAATTGTACACAACTTGATATTTCCTTGATAACTATCCATCATATCTAAAGATATAGAAGTAATACCATTTGGATTAATTGAAACAGGGATAATCTTGGTTAATTCATTAGTAGAAAATTCATTCTCATATTCATAGATAAATAAATTTACACTTGAATCATTCGTGGTATTTTTAATCTTGATATCCAACATTGTTTGATTTCTACTGTGATGCATTATATATATCTTGGGTAATTC
Organism: Chitinophagaceae bacterium; assembly: GCA_947447815.1. GTDB lineage: Bacteria > Bacteroidota > Bacteroidia > Chitinophagales > Chitinophagaceae > CANFLJ01. The sequence continues at coordinate 1,062 of CANFLJ010000254.1, forward strand.
GCTATAACTCAATTGATAGAATGGAGATTTTGTACTTAAGTTATTTAAAACATCACTTACCATATTTTCAACTACTTGTGGATTTACCCCCCATATTTGAAAATTATACATAGTATCAAATCCATCATATTCACTCGTCAACCATTTTGATTGTACCTCCCAGAAAGAACTGCTTTTGTTTTTACCTAACGAAAAACTAATGGCATATTCGGTAATACCATTATATTGTTTAAGTTGGTATTCAAGTAAATTTATAGTTCCTATTTGTAGTAGTTTTACATCCTCTAGTTCAGCATCCTTAAGTCTGTCACAAACAGGCTTAGTATGATCATAAATTACACTGCTGGTTTTGGTTGCAAATACAACGGCTTTACAACTGGCGTCTTTTGTATAATCCAGCGATTCAACTGCCAATGCGTTTGTTATATTCAATAAATCGGTTGGCGTAGATGAATAAACATGAATATCTCCTCCTAGTACAGTCGATACGGAAGAGCTACTTGGCAACAAACTTTCAAGAGATAGTTCATTACCCATTGTTTTTATCAAAGTGGAATTTATAGCTAAAGGTGACAAGATTGAATAACTTATCTTCTCCCTATTATCTTTACTATTAAGTATATTATTAATGATCCTTTTCGACACTGCATCCCCCAAAGGTTTACTTTCCAAACCTCCACCATTGCCACTATTTACTTGTTGGCTGCAGTCGGTTACTGTTACATTAAAACTAGAAACAGAAAAACCACAAGCATTTGTTAGCGAGTATAATATCGTAGAACTTCCTACTGCATTCGATTTTATATTCCCATTGCCATCTATCGCAACAGCCGTTCCCAAAGAGGACCATACTCCTCCGGCATTGGTAGTTGTTAGCTGCAACGGGGTATTCAAACATATACTACTCAATCCCAAAATTGGTGCTGCTGCAGAATCAATAATAACAGTTCTGTTAACGCTAAAAATGCCACAGGAACTAGATACAGAGTATGATATTATTGTTGATCCTTTTGCCATTCCTTTCACCAAACCATTGGTTACTGTAGCATTACTGTTTGAACTACTCCAGAATCCTCCATTGGTTGCATCAGTTAACATTAAAGTCGATCCAACACAAATAGGGGTGTGTGACCCTGATATGTTAGCAATATTGGGCTGATTCAAAACAGCTATATTTTTAATAACAGTTGTTGTGCCACAACTATTAGTTAAATTATAAGATATGATAGTCGATCCTATATAATGAGCTTCTACTATGCCATTATCTTCTACAGTGGCAGATCCATTCGAGGATTGCCATACTCCATTTTGAGTAGAATCAGTAAGCAGTATCTTACTATCAATACATACTGCAGAAAGCCCCTGAATAGCCGCCACAGTTGGTTTATCACCAATTGTTAGTGTATGAGTTATCGTAGTAATCCCGCAGGTAGAAGTTACGGTATAAGATATAATAGAGGTGCCTGTAATAGGAGCATTTACTATGCCATTAGCCGATATACTTATGTTAGCATTATTACTACTCCATACCCCTCCTGATGTAGTATCAGACAGGGTAATGATATTTCCTACACAAGCAAACGAAACACCTGTAATAGGGGCTACTAATGGCGGATTGCCATTACAATTTAAATTGCCGTTGTTTTGCCCATTCTCATAATTTTCATTTATCACATCCAAGGCATCATTTAATTGCGTTATACTATATGTACTCGTACATCCTCCTAATACTTTATTAGCTTCATCCAAAACAAACTGAACTGTTTTTCCTGTAAATATCCCGTTATTAAATGTTAGCGAACTAATACTGGTTCCCATATTAGTCTTAAAACCAGGTAGGTTATATGCGTCAAAATCCACATTCAATCTTGCTGTCATTACTTGCCCGGCAAACACAGAGTATACTCCTGTAGGATTAACATTGGAAGTACTTAATGCTACAGGAACACCCGACTGTGGTAAAAAATCTGTAATAGCTTGAGCTGAAGTAAAATGTAATGTAAAACCTGATGAGCAACCTATTGTTACTCCATTTGGATAAATAGTAGAAAAATGATTATGCAACAATGCTCCTTCATTTCCACCGTTTGGCACTGCACCCCATCCCCCTTGTCCAATGGTCGTAAAACCTTTACATATATTATTGCCACATGGCCCCCCAGTTTGAGAGTAGGAAGGAATACAAAAAATGAATAACGCTATAGAAAATAGTAATAAAAACGAATTTTTTATAAGGCCTTTATTAGTATTTTGGATTTTGGATTTTGGATTTTTCATACTACTTTATTTATATAAATGCTGGAGCAATTGATATTAGTTATATAGGATTGTAGAAACAAACATTTAATATGTTTATAAAGCTAAAATTAATATTATAGAAAAGGGCTTAGCGGAATATACCGCTAAGCCGCTTTTTTATAAGGCAGTTTAAGTAATTAAACCTTTACTTATTTTACCATAAGTTTTTGTGTTGTTTTACCTTCAGCTGATACAACAGTTACGAAGTAAATACCTGGTTTGAAACCATCAAGATTTACTTTCGCTTGTTTTTCAACCATCAACTGTTGCTTCATTACTTTACCAGTAATATCACTGATAGTAACAATAGCATTGTTAGAGGTAGATTGTACATTCACAGAAGAATATGCTGGATTAGGGAAAAGATTAACAGTATTAATCTTCACGCTTTCAATAGCAGTACGTTCACCTTCTCCATTATGATGATCTTCACAATCTTCACCATCATCACCATTATCTTCTCCATTATCAAACTTTCCATTGATACG
>CANFLJ010000255.1 GCA_947447815.1 Chitinophagaceae bacterium
GTTAAATGACATTCTGATGTTTATTAAGATTTCAATAGCCCTAATTTTGCTTTTCGACTGATTAATTTAATTTTTATGTTTAGGTTATTATTGTGGGGTTTTGTATTTTATCTTATTTATAAGTTTTTATTTGAATTTCTGGTTCCTGTAAGCAAAGTTGCTAAAGACATGAAACAGAAAGTAAATGAGATGAAAGAACAACAAAATCAACAACAATCTAATTTTCAGAATCAAACACCACCTTCTCAGGCTAAGCCAACGGTAGATGATAAAGACTATATAGATTTTGAGGAAATTAAATAAAGCGCTTTTAAAATAATTTTTACACCTTAACTATTGTGTTTAAAAATAGCACAATAGTTTTTTCATTAATAAACAAAACCGATATGAAAATATTAATAAAATACATTCAACCTTATCGCTGGTTACTAGCGCTGGCATTACTGCTGGCTGGTATTAACCAGACGTTCTCCTTGTTTGATCCAATGATTGGCGGAAAATTGCTTGATTTATTTGTGAATCATCCATTTACTTTCCCGAATGGCAAATCGAGAACAGGCAATGATTTCTTATTTGGAACTAGTCAGTATCAGGGTGCTTTATATTTTCTGGCATTACTGGTAGGTACTGCTATGATGAGTAGGATAGCAAAAGCTTTTCAGGATTATTTTGGGAATGTGATAGTACAGAAGTTTGGTGCTAAGCTATTTACAGATGGTCTTAAACACTCTATGCGTTTGCCTTACCATGAATTTGAAAATCAAAGAAGTGGCGAAACCCTTTCTATCCTCACTAAAGTTAGATCTGACTGCGAAAAATTTATCGGTTACTTTATCAATGTATTCTTTGGGATTATTGTAAGTGTAGTATTTGTATCTATCTATGCCACTAAACTACATTGGAGTATCATGCCTGTGTACTTTGGAGGTACACTGATGATTGGTCTTGCAACTAGTTTGTTGAGCAACAAGATTAAGGTAATTCAAAAGAAAATTGTTCGGGAAACAAATGAACTGGCAGGAGCTACTACCGAAAGTTTGCGCAATATAGAAATTGTAAAGAGTCTTGGTTTAACCAATCAGGAAGTAGAAAGATTAAACAGGAATACGTACAAAATTCTTGGTCTGGAATTAACCAAAGTAAAGAGCATCAGAACACTTAGCTTTATACAAGGAACTCTGGTGAATTTTATGCGTCAACTAGTTACACTTACTTTATTATGGTTGATTTATCAATCTGCTATTACACCGGGTCAGTACTTATCCCTGATGTTCTATGGATTTTTCATTTTTGGACCGATGCAGGAAATTGGCAATATCATACTTTCTTACAGGGAAGCAGAAGCCTCTCTACAGAATTTTGATACGCTAATGAACAAAGAAGTGGAGCAGAAGCCAGACTCTCCTGTGCACATTGGCACAATTGAAAAGCTTGAGTTTGAAGGAGTTAGTTTTCAGCATAAATCTGCTAATTACAAAGCAATCGATGATATCTCCTTCTCGGTAGAAAATGGTGAAACAATTGCCTTTGTAGGGCCAAGTGGCGCTGGTAAAAGCACCCTCGTAAAACTGTTGGTAGGCCTTTACAGACCAAATCAGGGTAAAATACGATACAACAATATTGATGGTGCTAATATAGATTTTGAAGAGCTTAGAAATCAGATAGGTTTTGTATCGCAGGATACACAACTTTTTTCTGGAACTATCCGCGAGAACTTACTATACGTAAATCCCGAAGCAACTGAACAGGATTTACTGGAAGTATTAGCTAAAGCTAGCTGTACCAATCTATTATCAAGGGCTGATAAAGGGTTAGACACCGTGATAGGAGAATCGGGACTTAAACTTAGTGGAGGGGAAAAACAAAGAATTGCCATTGCAAGAGCATTATTAAGAAAGCCACACTTATTAATTTTTGATGAAGCTACTTCTTCTTTAGATTCATTAACGGAGGAAGATATTACCCAGACAATTAAAGCCATTTCTGCAGAAAAAGGACAGATTACTATACTGATTGCCCATAGACTGAGCACCATAATGCATGCCGATAAAATATTCGTATTAGAAAAGGGAACAATCGAAGAAATAGGTACACACCAGAATCTGATAGAAGATAAAGGTTTGTACTATGCCATGTGGAGACAACAGATAGGGGAAAGAAAAATGTAGGGAATGTTTGTTAATTTAACATTCCCTACATCAATAATTTATTTTAATACCCCTTTAAAATTAGGATTTCTGATGTTTCAGTTTAGCAAATAGAGATGAAATACCAAATCCGAAACCGAAACAAACAACTAAATCAAGGAATAAGTTAAACACTGAAAAGGACTGATCAGTTACAAATTCGTGATTATTATAAGCTGAGAAAAAAACGAAAGGCCAACCAAACTTGTCGCCCTCATGGTAGGTAGTCTGAAACTTAGAGGTAGCTATTATCAGCACCAGAAAAAAAACCACAGATAATAGTGTGGTAATAGAAATCTTCTTCATACATATTGGTTTATTGGATCACAAAAATACTTTAAAAAACGAAATTTCCAAAGTTTTAACGTAATTTTTTTTAATACCAATATTTACAATACCAGGTTGCTTATTTACTTCAAAACTACCCAACGATTTATCTAAAGTCAAAGCTTTTGCTCCATTTATAGTACTCCATTTTAATAACTCCTCGATAGGAATTGTAGGATAATGCTGATTAATGGCTACTATTTCATCCAGAATACTTAATGTTTTATTGCTTGCAAGACTGTCAGTTCCTATAACTATACTGTTATCTCCGGTGGCAATTCTGAATAGGTCAATGTCAGGCAATCTGCCTTCGATATATAAGTTAGCCAATGGACAAAGACAGTAAAAAGGATTGTTTATTTGATCGTTAATAGTCTGCAGGTCCTCTTTCTTTGAAAACGTATTGTGTACGAACAAAGCATTTAAATTACGATCTATCTTATCAATATAATATTTAATACTAGAAAGAAAGGAGGGTTTAAAAAAAGATATATCAACACCAATATTATTGTATAAAGAAAGAAAGTCACCTTTTCTGGATTTAAAAAATAAGTCCTCCTGAGCAGATTCCTGATTGTGAATAGTAAATACTTTATTGTTGGAATGATTTCTAATTAAATCAAAAAGTAATGGAGAAACGGAGTATGGGGCATGAGGTACGATAGAAGTATTATCTGGAAAATGTTGTTCAAAGACTGTTGCAACATCTTTAATAGCATCAAAACGTGCATTCGCACCTGCAGGAACAAACCCTGCTACTTCTATAAAGTTCTGATAGATTAATCTCCCTTTTTGTTTCTGCTTTATGGTATGGGTAGTGTTACAAATATCCCCTAATGCTACTATGCCGTTAGCAATCATTTCATTCTCGCCTTGTTCTATTGCTTCTTCTATTAGTTCTGTAGCAGCATTTCGCCCTTTCATTACCTGAGAAAGAAACGGAACAAGACCTGTATTGCAGGGGATTCTATCTTTTAAATAGCTAAGTTCAAGATGACAGTGTGCGTTTACGAAACCAGGGCTTAGTATTCCTTCGATGAATTGAATGTCTTCCCCTGCGTCTTCTTGATTAAATATACCTTGTATTATTCCTTGTTCATCTGTAATTAATACCTCCTCCTTATCTCTAAATCGATAACCATCGAATAATTGATCGGCTTGAAATTTTAAATACGACAAGGTGGATAAAGTAAAAAGTAAAAAACTAAAAGTAAAAATAATACAGAATACATTCGTAGTATTAAGTACTAAGTTTTAAGTAATAAGTAGCAAATAATACAACCTTAAGTTTCAATTTTAGACTTATTACCTACTACTATAAAC
>CANFLJ010000256.1 GCA_947447815.1 Chitinophagaceae bacterium
CCACCTGCAATACCTATATTATTATTAATGCTGTTGATATCAACCACTCCTTTACTGATCTGAATATCATAATTATTTTTCAAAGTAATATTGATAGCCTCCTGTAAAGAAAGTTGCTGTCCCTTTACAATAAAAGGCAGTAGAAATAAACAAAATAAACCCATCTGTATTTTCCTAAACCCCGATAAAACATTCAATATATTCTTCATAATAAACATACTCTATTTGTATTCTGTATTCATTATCAAATCAGCACATTAGCTAATTGTATTCTCCTCTCTCCTTCCTCCTCCTATATTCATTATCAAATTATCACATTAGCAAATTAGCTAATTGTATCTACTCCGTATACTCCGTCACTTTACCTTCATGTTTACTACTGATATAAGTGTACACAGCAGGTATTACCAGCAAAGTCAACAACAAGGAGAAAATAATGCCCCCTACTATTACCGTACCCAATGGTCTTCTACTAGTGCTTGCAGCACCTAAACTCATGGCTATTGGCAATGCACCTAATGCAGTTGCAAGACTAGTCATTAATATTGGTCTCAACCTATGGGATGCCGCTTCTACAACAGCTTCCATTTTGCCAAGCCCATGCTCTCTTTTCTTGTTGGCAAACTCTACTATCAATATACCATTTTTAGTTACCAGTCCTATCAGCATAATCATCCCTATCTGAGAAAATATATTCACCGTTTGATCAAATACATATAAGCTCAAAAGTGCTCCTGCCAATGCAAGTGGTACAGTTAGCATAATAGTAAACGGATCTTTAAAACTTTCAAACTGAGCCGCCAGTACTAGGTATATTAATATTAGTGCCAGTATAAACGCAAAGGTTGTATTACCACTACTTTCAGCATAGTCCCTTGATGCTCCTCCCAACGAGGTCTGAAAGCTTTCATCCAGCATTCTGTTTCCTATTGCCTGCATAGCTTTCACACCATCGCCAATTGTTTTTCCTTCTGCCAAAGAAGCTTGTATGGTAGCCGATTTAAATCGGTTGTAATGGAATAATGATGGTGGACTAGAACTTTCTTTTAGTGATACTATTGCAGATATAGGAATAAGCTCTCCTCTATTATTTCGAACGTATAAACTGGAGATATCTTTAGGTGCTTGACGGTCTTTATACTCCACCTGCGATATTACCTGATACTGCTTACCATTCATGATAAAATAAGCAAGTCTTCTTCCACTAAATGCACTCTGCACCACATCTGCTACATCGGTCATGCTAAGCCCTAAATCTTTTGCTTTTATTCGGTCAATAGTCAATTGCAGTTCAGGCTTATTAAACTTGAGATCCACATCTACATTCTGAAAAGTTTTATCCTTTCTGGCTTCTTCTAAAAACTTTGGAATTACCGATCTAAGCTTATTGAAGTCAAGATTCTGCAATATGAATTGTATAGGTAATGCCCCTTTCGATCCAAGCCCAACAGCAATAGTTTGTTCTTCAACAGGAAATATTCTAAGCTCATTAAAACGACCAAGTTTCTTAGTAATATCCTTTGCTATTTCACTCTGTGTTCTGTTTCTTAATTCAGGATTTATCAGCTTCAGTCTACCTGTTGCTGAATTTATATTTCCTGTTCCACCAAAACCCGGTATGGCAGCAAATACAAAGTCTTTCTCAGGTATAGAGTCACCCAGATAACTCATTACTTTATTACCTGCATTCACCATATAACCATAGCTCGATCCTTCGGGTGCTGTCATCTGAAAACGAATACTTCCTTTATCTTCCAATGGGGCTAATTCGCTTTGTATATTAGTATACAAAAAGTACATCATCACGCCACAGATTCCTATGATTACCCATGCTAACCACCTTACTTTCAAAAAGCCCAGAAGCAAACTTTTGTATCCATTTTCCATCCCTTTAAAAAAGGGTTCTGTTCTTTCATAAAACTTACCGTGACTAGCTCCTTTTCGCTGAAGCACTACGTTTAGTACAGGAGTGATAGTCAATGATACAAATGCCGACACTAAAACCGCTCCGGCTACTACCACACCAAACTCCCTGAATAAACTACCTACAAATCCCTGTAGAAATACTACCGGCAGAAATACTACCGCAAGGGTGATAGAGGTAGAGATAACAGCAAAAAATATTTCCTTACTTCCTTCCAGTGCTGCCTTATGAATTGGCAATCCTTCTTCCAGTTTTCTAAAAATATTTTCCGTCACCACTATTCCATCATCCACCACCAGACCTGTTGCTAATACTATACCTAACAATGTCAATACATTGATACTGAATCCAGCCAGATACATAATAAAAAATGTAGCTACCAGCGATATAGGAATATCTATCAACGGACGGATAGCGATTAATATATTACGGAAGAAAAAGAAGATAACAAGTACTACCAGAGAGAAGGAAATCAAGAGCGTTTCTTCTACTTCTTTTATACTCCTTCTTACATTCTGAGTCATGTCTAACAAGGGCGTAATTTCATAGTCCCCCTTTTGTTTTTTCTTTATCTCAGCAAGCCTTTTATAAAACTCATCAGCTATCTTTATATAGTTTGCTCCAGGCTGTGGTATAATCGATAAACCCACTGCATTTACACCATTCATTCTCCAGCTAAACTCATCATTCTCCGGACCAATCTCTACTTTTGCCACATCTTTCAATCGTACTATTCCTGTGGCATCTTCCTTAAGAATCAGGTTATTAAAATCCGCTTCAGTTACCAGTTTTCCCAATGCCCTGATAGTCATTTCTGTGTTGGTTCCATACAGCTTACCAGAAGGTATTTCTACATTCTCTTTATTCAGTGCTGTGGTAATATCACCAAAGGTTACATTAAATCCATTTAGCTTATCAGGGTTCACCCATAAGCGCATTGAAGGACGTTTCTGTCCTAGTATATTTACTGCACTTACTTCAGGAATTGTTTGTAGTTGTTGTTGCAATACATTCTCAGCATAGTCACTCAATTCTAATAAATTTTTAGTCTGACTCTGTACGGCAACCAGTATAATAAAATCACTATTGGCATCACTCTTTGTTACTACAGGTGGTGCATCAATATCTTGCGGTAGATTCTTTACAGCTTGCCCTACTTTATCTCTTACATCGTTTGCAGATGCTTCCAGATTTTCACCCACATTAAATTCGACAGTAATGTTACTCTTCCCTATCGAACTGGAAGAAGTAATTGATTTAATCCCCGGAATTCCATTAATAAGTTTCTCCAGCGGTTCCGTTACCTGACTCTCTATGATATCAGCATTAGCACCAGCATAAGTAGTACTTACATTAATGGTAGGAGGATCAATAGCTGGATATTCCCTGATTGCTAAAAAATAATATCCCACCAGGCCAAACAGAACAATCAATATGTTCATAACCGTAGCCAGTACCGGACGCTTAAGTGATAATTCTGATATATTCATATTCCTATTTTCAATTAGCTAATTTGCGGATTAACGCATTAGCGAATTATTGTATTTTCGAATTAGCTAATTAATGTATTAGCGGATTTGCGAATTATTGTTTTCATTATCAAATCGCCTAATTATCAAATCATCAAATTAGTAATTTACTCCTTCGTTATCTCCTCCAGTTTCTTCACCGATCGGATTTTTACAGGAGCATTTTGTTTTACAAAAAGCACCCCTGTTACTACCACCGTATCACCCACACTTATCCCATTCAATATCTCCACACCACCTGAAGTTCTAAGGCCCGTCTCGATGCTCACATATTTACCCTTACCATTCTTAATCAGAAAAACTTTCTTCGAATCAGCATCCGGAATGATCGAATTGGTAGGTATTACTATCTGATTATTTTTAGTGTCTGTATTATTCAAAA
>CANFLJ010000257.1 GCA_947447815.1 Chitinophagaceae bacterium
ACCACTAATGATTTTGTCCGCTGTGATTAGCGGAAGTGCAAATGCACAAAGCAGCAGAGCTTTTGCTGTAACCAGTGATGTGAAGGGTTCGGTTAACTGGCTAAATGTCCAGGAAATTAATCTGAACAACGGTTCTACACTTAAACCTATTTACAATCCTTCAGCAACAAAGGGAGTAACTTTTGATGGTACTACTACTGCCCTTAGAGGAATTAATTCTAATAGTGTTGCTACTGAAAATGGTGTTGCTGCAGTGGCATTCGACAAGAAAAATAACAGATTGTATTACACCCAAATGCATGGTACAGATCTTCGTTATTTTGACTTAAATTCAAGTGAAACCAAAGTAGTGATTAATAATGATGCCCAGTTTTCTACTGGCGTTAAAGTAGATGAAAGCAATGTTATTACCCGTATGGCTTTTGCTGCTGATGGTTTTGGTTATGCATTGACTAACGATGGTAATCAACTGATCCGTTTTTCTACTGGTGCTCAACCAGAAATAGTTAAACTGGGTAGTCTTATAGATAGCAAAAAAAATAAAGACATTTCTGTACACGTACAATGCACATCTTGGGGTGGCGATTTAGTAGGAGATATCTATGGTAACCTTTATTTGTTTACTATGAGAAATAATATCTTCAAAATCAATATCAATACCAGAGAAGCTGAGTTTGTAGGTACTATCAAAAATCTTCCTGCCGATTTCACTACCAATGGTGCTGCTGCGGATGAAGATGGAAATGTAATTGTTGCTAGTGCTGTAAATAATGATAGCTATTATAAAGTAAATCTTTCTACTTTAAATGCTGTAGCGCTTACAAATAAAGGAGAAATAGCATTAACAAGTACTGCTGATTTAGCTAGCGGAAATCTTATTTTCCAAAGCAAACCAACAACTGCTACTGCTCCAGTAACAACCTCTACCAATGCAAACATCGAAATGTATCCTAACCCAGTTATCAATCGTACATTTAATGTACAGTTTGGTAAATTGCCAGTTGGAAACTACACTATCGAAATCAGTGATATAAATGGTCGTAAAGTAACTACCAAAACTATAGCAGTGAATGGTGTTCAGAATTCTAAAATGAATTTACCTTCCTCTATAAATACTGGTTTGTATATGGTTAGAGTATTTAATACTTCAGGTGCTGTGGTTTATACCAACAAACTTGCTGTAGAATAACATAATTTTCTTTGATCAAACTAAGTCCTCGCTGTTACGTAAACAGTGAGGACTTTTTTTATTGGGTTATGTTGTCTATTATCCGATTTTTGTGGCATGCACGATATTGAACCGTATCCAAACTGGAGGCACATATATACAGCGGAAGAAGATAAGCGCTCGCCATTTTATGGAAGAGAATATAGCGAGTTTGAATTCTCTCAAACAGTTTACAATTATTATATACATCCTCAGTGGGATGACTTTGGCAGTAAGACCTTGTACCTGAAGATTATCTACGTAGATTATGAATTGAACTTTGCTGTAATAGAATTGATTGGAGAGTGGAATGATGCTATAGAAAACGACATCATGGAGCTAAAGCGAGAGGTGATAGACCGTTTGTATGCAGTAGATATTTATAAGTTTATACTTATTACAGAAAATGTATTAAACTTTCACAGTGGGGATAAGGACTACTACGAAGAATGGTACGAAGAAGTGAATGATAAGAATGGTTGGATTGTAAGTGTAAATATGCCAAAAGCTACTCAATACGACTTTATAAACAGAAAGCTCGATCGTATGATAGACTTGATTGAATTGCCTCAATGGAGAGCTTATAAGCCCTATCACTTATATAAAAAGATAGAAGAGGATAGATTAGGTGGAGTGAAAATGCTGGAATGATGGGGAATAATAATATATTTCTGTTTAATTTCAGTAATACTATAAATTTGTTTGAAATAAGTATTTAAAATGAAAGCATTTGTAATTACAGCAAATAATAAAAATGAAGAACTCTTTTTAAGCACTTTATTTAATAAATTGGGTGTCCCTTCAAAGGAAATGACTGCGGAAGAACTAGAAGATTTTGGACTTTTAAAAATGATGCAAGAAGCTGACAAAAGCAAAAAGGTGAGTAGAAGCAGTATTATGAAAAAACTACAATCATAATGAGAGTAGTATTTCTACAGAAATTCGATAAAGACATTGATTTAATAAATGATGCCAGAATTAAACAGTCATTAATAGATGTTATAATTAATGTGGAACTTGCTGAAAAGCTTTCTGAAATTAATAATTTAAAAAAGATTAAAGGAGATAAGACTGCCTATAGAATTAGAGTTGGCAATTACAGAATTGGACTCTTTTTTGAAAATGAAATTGTAATGTTTGCAAGGTTTGTTCATAGAAAAGATATCTACAAAGTATTTCCTTAAAATACCTCACTTATAGGAATCTAATAATATTATCCTCTTTCCAGTGTATTATTTACTTCTTCCCCATCAAAAACTCGAGTGGCACTTGTAGTCTCTTGCTCCAGGCAATCTCGGAATGATTCTCTCCTGGATAAAACTTAGTTATCCAATGTTTAGCAGTATATCCTTTTGCTTTCATGATTGCATCAGCTTTTAGCTGAAATGGTTGATACATAGAATCTAAGGTAGCATTGCCATAATCAAAGTAAATGAAATGATCTTTAAGAGATGGAAGATGGCTCTTTAAATAGCTTAGAAAAGCTCCTGGAATTGGATTGTTATCTACGGTAAATATTCCTGGCCAATGGGTAGACATACAAGCTGCACCACCAAACACATTGGGATATTCGCAAATAGCATACATGGAGATCAATCCTCCCATGCTGGAACCTGCAATAAATGTATTGCTTTTGTCTTTTAAAGTAGCATAATGATGATCTATATATGGCTTTAATTCTTTTACAATAAACTTCAGGTAATTATCAGAAACTACTTTATGTTTAAATACATTAAAACCATTTGGCCTGGTACTATTATATAGTTGATGCTGTACAGAATCTGGAAGAGATTCAAACGGTTTTTGTGGAAAGTATTCCGAATGTCTTAATGTGTCGTCATGCCAGATACCTACTACAATACAATCTTTTATTTTATGCTTTTTAATAAGGTTACTCGTAACCTCATCTACCTGCCATTCCAGATGATTCCAGGTAGTAGCAGAGTCGAACAGCATTTGTCCATCATGCATGTATAATACAGCATATTTTTTGCTGGTATCATAGCCGTCAGGCAACCATACATCTATGTTGCGTGGTACTACATAACTTGATTTGAAATTACTTACTCTTTCTATTTTACCCGAAGCAACTTTAGGCAACTGAGCATGAATGGTACTTCCAATAAAGAACAAAAATATTATTAAGAAAATGTATTTCATAAGCAAGCTAAATATGTTTTTGTAAACTTAACACTATAGTAAAAAATTGTATTATTCTATCTCCTTCCTCCTTCTGACTCCTTTCTCCTGTATTTACTCCATTATTTTCTTCCATAATTCTGGTATTCTTTTCACCCATACCGATTCTCTTTTCTTATCCATTACATTAATAGCAGGAGTGCCCCAGTATACTTTGCCACCTTCCAGATTACCTACTACACCACTCTGTCCCATCACATTAGCATTGGCGCCAATAGTGATAGTTTTATTCACTCCTACTTGTCCCCACAAGCATACACCATCTTCAATCGTTGTTCCTCCAGATACACCAACTTGTGTAGCAAACAAACAGTTCTTACCAACTATTACATCATGACCAAGGTGCACCATATTGTCTATAATAGTTCCTCTGCCAATAGTGGTGCTATGCGTTACACCCC
>CANFLJ010000258.1 GCA_947447815.1 Chitinophagaceae bacterium
AGAGAGGAAGAAAGGAAGGCTATGGCAAAAGAACTACATGATGAGTTGGGGCAAAATCTAACGGTTCTTAAATTGAATGCAGCATGGCTTGCAGATCATATAGATGGAGATATTACCAAAAGAAAGGAACTGCTATTGCAGATACAAACCATAACAGAGGATACTGTAGCAACCAGTAGAAGATTGTATAATTCTTTGTATCCTCAAATGTTAGATGATATTGGCTTTGTAGGCACCATAACCTGGCATGCAAATACCTACCTAAAAAATGCTAATATAGACTTTGAAATTCAATCGAAAATTGATGATAAAAACATGCTGGAATTTCATGATGTCTGGTTAGTGTTATATAGAACTTATCAGGAATGTATAACTAATATTTTGAGATATGCTAAAGCTAATGTAGTAATAATAGAACTGGATATTGTAGACAATAACATCACGATGAATATTATGGACGATGGTGTAGGCTTTGAAATAGAAAAGGTGGATACAAAAATGCACCATGGATTGTTGGGTATGAGAGAAAGAGTCTATGCATTGAATGGTAATCTTGCCATAGAGTCGGAAATAGGAAAAGGGACAAGAACCAATGTAACAATTCCTATGATAATTCCTTCAGTACAATAAATGGAATTTACCTAAGAAGATCGGTAGTTGTGATAAATGTCAGCCTCATTATTTATTTAATTTCTTGCCCATCGTACTTTATAATTTTGCTTCTACAAATTCACTATCAGGAATATTCTGATTGAACTTATAGCCGGTAAATTTCATAGTTACCGAACCAGTTGTTTTATTGTTATCTATTACTTTTTTGGTAGCTTTTGAATTGATGTCTACTGCCACCATTTTAGGTACTTTAAATTTCTTCATATCAAAACTAATTACCGAAGCTGAGGGTAGCTTGGTAGATACTTTATCGTCGTACGTATTATTAATATCAGATGTGCCATTTTCTTTAGTAGATATCTGCGCTTTTAATATTTGTCCTTTTGTATTAATATAAAACTTTGCTGCTACCACATCATTGTCTTTTAATGGCACCATTTGTATCACATTTACTGTCTGATTATTGATAGTTTCTTTTCCTGTGTACAAAGGCATAAAGTTGGCTGTATCTGCCATAATCTGAGGTATCTGATTAGGGTTCTGTTTTGGCAGAAATGCAATCCCTTTAGTCTTTATTCTAAACTTATTGGGTTTCTTGAAAAATACATTGCCATCTATATTGCCAATGTTTAAGCCTGGTATATCAAAAACCAGATTGATAGAGCAACTATAATCTTTGATGGTTGCATAAATAAGATTGCACTGACGGATAATAGCCTTGGCATCCTGTGCCTTGCTGCTACTTACAATACAAATGATTGCTATGAATAATACGATTTTCTTTATCATACAAGAATGTCTTTAGTTTTAAAATGATACCAGCCAATACTGGTAAATAGAATAATATAAAAAATAATTACACTTACAGAAATGGCGATGTCGGTCCATTGTAATGGATTGTAAAACATATCACGCCATACAATCATGTGGGTAGTAAATAAGAATGGTTTTATATAATCAAAAAAGGGAATATCCAGTGTTCCTATGATAGTAAAAACAATGATTGTTCCCATACAGATGATGATGGGTGTAATAGAGTTGTTGCTAAAGGCCGATATACAAAAAGAAAAGCTGGCTATCAGCAATAAACTTAAGAAGGCAATGCCAAATGCTATCATGTATCTCCAAAGTACGTCTGCGCTTCTGATAACGGTTAACGAATCTGATTTTAATACTATCATATCACCATTGCCAAATAGTATTCTTCCCAGTAATAGTGCCATCAATCCAAGCCATATAGTTAGTACTGCAGTATAAATGGCAGAAGCAGTATACTTAGCAAAGTAAATTCTTGTTCTGCTGTATGGTCTGCCCGCAATAAGTCTTAACGTACCATCTGCTGCTTCGCCACTGATGATATCGCCTGTTACAAAGGCTATCAGTAATGGCATCTGCATTACCAGCATTTGTAGTACAATAAATGCAATCAGATTTCCATTCAGTATTTTCCCCTCAATATCAAAACTCTGAGAAAAGGTACTAAATATAAATCCAAGAAATCCTTTACCATCGGCCAGCATAGCAATCTGTATAAGGATAACAATAATGGTGATTGCCAACAATCCAATATAGCTTCTCGGTCTTGCTGCTATTTTAAATAGTTCTACTTTTATTAATCTAAACATCTTAATTGGTTTTGGTAAGGTTAATATATAATTCTTCCAAAGGCTTTTTGTAGTTAATGCTTAGAACATTAATCCCTTTTTCTACCAGCAATTTATTCACCAGCGCTATTTCATTTTTTTGAATAGTAAGTTCAATAAGGTTTGAGGAAATAGATTTAAAATGATTTTTAAAGGTAGTTTGTGACAGTTCATTCAAAGCACTGTCGATATCGTCCGTTTCTATTTTAACGTGAAGTTCTGTATCGGCTAATAAGTCGGCTACTTTGCCACTAATCAGCGCTTTACCTTTATTAAGAATAATCATGCTGTCGGCAGTAATTTCTATTTCATTCAGTATGTGAGAGGAGAGCAGTACTGTTTTGCCTTCCGCTTTTAATTGATTGATAAAATTTCTTAGTTCCACAATTCCGGTTGGATCAAGACCTGTATTAGGTTCATCCAGAATAATGAAATCGGGATTGTGCAATATCACTTGTGCTAATCCAAGTCTTTGTTTCATCCCATGTGAGTAGGCCTTTACTTTATCCTTTTCGCGCCCCTTCAATCCCACTTGTTCTATTACTTGTTCTATTCTTTTGGCAGTTATATTTTTCCCAGTATAGGCACCCAGTATCTCCAGGTTCTTTTTGGCTGATAGATAGCCATAGAAGTCAGGTTTTTCAATAAGGTATCCTATGTTGGAGAGAATTTCCTTTCTGTTTTCCTGTAAATCTTTGCCAAATATTTTAATGGATCCCGACTGGTATTTTATCAGTGTCAAAATACAACGAAGCAAGGTGCTCTTACCAGCGCCATTGGGGCCTAGCAAACCATATACTTCTCCTTTCTCGATGGAGAAGCTCAGGCCATCCAATGCATTGAAATGTTCGTAAGCTTTTACAATATTATTTACTTCTAATGCCTTCATGGGTTGAAATTAAATGAATTAATTACAAATATATCTTCACTATCTGCACTAATAAACAAGTAACTTTTCTTTTTGTTTAAAAGAGCTACATAGAGGAAGAGCGGCAAAATGAAGCATTCTTATCCCGAAACTTCGGGGCTCAAGACTCACGATAAATGTATTCCGTTAAACGATTTAAACGGATTAAACGAGTTCTTCCCCTCACGACTTGCATTGTATTTATCAAGACTCACGCTATATATTAATCCCTAAACTTCGGGATCACTTTTCACCTTGTATTCTGTATTTGCGTTATGCGTTATGCTTTCAGCCTTCAGCTTGTATTCCTCGTTGCCTCTGTGCTTTGATTTTCTTACTTTTTACTTTTTGTATTGTTTCCCTTTAGGGGATGGTTTGGGCGCATCCCTTCGGGTCAGGCCATCCACTTGTATCTTTTTTTGCTGTAATTAAACCCTCCTTTAGTGAATTGGGTTCAGCAAAAAAAGGATACCGCTGCTGTCCTTTGCGCTCGCTCAAACTTATTAGATGCTTATTCTATATTGGCTTTAAATAAATGGGTAAATCATTACTCGATATCGCATTATTCCCCTCAGAACACCATTAAAACGGCAACAATACCTTACAAAAAGCCCAAAACAATTGTCTTATCGGC
>CANFLJ010000259.1 GCA_947447815.1 Chitinophagaceae bacterium
AAAATATGACATTGGTCATATTTGTTAAAGAAAGTTAAAAATTAGCCTGAAATAGCTGATTATAAAGTAGAAAAACTTTTCTGAATTTTGTTACACAGGTCTGTTTCAACCATTTGGATGGCTAAGTGCAACATATTTACGAAGGCAACAGCAGTACTTATACCGTGTCCTATAATTACTGGTTTTGAAACACCTAATACAGGCGTTCCACCATAATCTTCGTAGTGAAATCTTTTGAAGTAGGCATCTTCTTGAACTCCTCTGTTTTTAGCAATGTCGTAGAAACTTTCTGCTAATTTAAGAATAATGTTTCCTGTAAACCCATCGCAAACAAACACATCGGCTTTATCGCCAAACAGGTCGCGACCTTCTACATTTCCAACAAAATTAATCTGAGAATTTTCTTTTAATAAAGGATAAGTAGCCTGAGATAAATTATTACCCTTGCCTTCTTCCTCACCTACATTTATTAAACCAACTTTGGGAGTGTCGGTTTTAAGTATGTGCTGGCAATATAAACTTCCTAATAAAGCAAATTGATTTAACTGCTCTGGCTTACAGTCGGCATTCAAACCAACATCCAGCAGCAATCCATCTTTTCCATTTAATTTAGGAATAATAGTTGGGATAGTAGGCCTTAAAACACCTTCCAGTGCTTTGATACTGTACATAGTACCAACTAACATAGCGCCGGTATTTCCTGCGCTGATAAATGCATCGATATTACCTTCCGAAAGAAGATAAAAACCAATGGCAATAGAACTTTTAGTCTTTTCCTTAAGCGCTCTGGTTGGTGATTCGTGATAACCAATAACTTCTGGAGCATGAATAATCCTTACAATAGCAGGAATATTATGCTCCACAAATAATGGTTGTAAAATAACTTCGTCACCAATAGCAAATACTATGATGTCCTTGTTAGCATCATCAGAATAAAACTGATGTAAGCCTTTTACAGCTTCTAGTGGAGCAAAATCTCCACCCATCATATCAATTCCAATTTTTACCTGCATGGGCATTATACTATTTTAGCTTTAGCTTAGACTATGATCTTAAAGGTGCTTTTTCAGCAACTACTTTTCCTTTGTAAAACAACTTTCCTTCGCTAACATGTGCACGATGACGTACATGTGTTTCACCAGTAGTTGTGTCTTTACTTAACGTAACTTCTTGTGCCAAATAGTGCGTACGTCTTTTTGCACTACGTTGTTGAGAATGTCTGCGCTTTGGATTTGGCATAATTCAAATTTTTGTTTAATTAAATATAAAATACTAAAACTCTTTAGTCTAAATTCTTAAATTTGTCTAACCCCTTCCATACATTGGTTAAACTAATGTCTTTCTGTGCTTCTTCTTCCATTATCCTCAATCTCTCCAATACATCTTTATTACAAAGATCTCCTCCAAACTCTTCTTCCTTACACCTTTTTTGCAATGGAATACTTAAATTTATAAATTCATATATCCAGTCAGCTACATTCAGATGACTTTCGGTATGACTTATGTAATAAATATCTGCATCTTCCTCCTGATCATTCATCACTTCTGGTTCTGCAACCATTTTCACTACGATTTCAAATTCATCCCAAAGATTCTTTAAAATCGTATTCCCACATTTATCACAAACAACCCGAGTAGAACCATCAATGTCAAATTTCAATTGAAAAAAACCTTGGTGTTTATCAAATGACAACTTGACGTTGATAGAACAATCCGAAAAGTCTTGCTCATCATAATCCTGAAAGAACTTGTCCTCAATTTTATATTCAAAGACATGAACTCCTGGCTTTAACCCTACAAATGGAATTTCAAATTCCTTCTTACGATTCATGACCTCAATTTTTGGGGTCGGCAAAAGTAAGGTTATCCATCCGAATATCAAAAAATCTTACTCACATTATAACCATTTGTTTTAATTTGTGCTGTTGAATCAGCTTAAATCAAATATTAAATACGCTCTCAGTCAACTGATATTTACAATATTAGTGTCTTTTTTGCTCTATCTGGTAGGATTCTTTCCTAATTTAATAGAAAAATATTACTCATCGGGCATTTATCCCCTGATTTCTACTTTGTTAAGATTTTTTGACCAACAGCTACATTTTAGTCTGGGCGACTGCTTTTATCTACTTTTAGGAATCATTATTTTAAAAAAAATAATAGTATTTTCTGTTACACTTTATCAAACCAGCGATAAATCAACCCATTTTTTCATGGGTTTTATACATTTATTAAAGTCTATCCTGCGATTTTATATCGCTTTTATGCTTTTATGGGGACTTAATTATTCCCGAATAGGTGCTTCTCGACAGTTCAAAGTAGCTCCACTACCCTATTCTACCGAAGAATTATGTTCTTTATCTCAGGAACTTATACAGGAAATGAACTACTGTAAAAGCAAACTAATCCAAGAACAATATAACGATAGCGCTATTGCCCAGATATATACTATTGCCATACAGGCTTATCATAAAACAAAGGAATTGTATCCATTTCTACAATATACTCACCCCGCTGTTAAGAGTAGCCTTTATACCCTGCTTGCTCCATATATTGGGTTTACTGGATATTTTAATCCTTTTACTGGTGAAGCGCAGGTAAGGAAAGATTTGCCCCATATCATGCTGCCCTATATCACTTGTCACGAGATAGCGCACCAGCTAGGGTACGCCGATGAAAGTGAAGCTAGCTTTATTGCCTGGATAGTAGCAGAAAAAAGTAATAACACCTATCTACGTTATTCCGCTTTAATAGACCTCTACCGTTTTACCCGAATGGAATTATTTCTTAGAAATACGTATCCTGATGGGCCAGAAAAACTAAGCCCTGCCGTGAAAGAGAACCTGGTATATATCCACAATTTTATTAAAAAGGAGTCTTTTAAGCAATCGGAAACAATATCGAATGCCTACGATATGTATTTAAGAATGAATGGGCTGGAGAAAGGAATTGAATCTTACAACGATATTGTGGCCTGGGTGATTAACTGGAGAAAAGCTAAAGGGCTAATTAGATGATGGGATAATGTGATAATATGATAATGTGATAATTTGATGATGAATACAAATTATCCATTATTTACCTTACTTTCTTTATCTTTCTTATTTTTCTCTAATTGTACTATCAGTTTCTTTAAAGTAGATTGTACTGCTGTCTGTAGATTAGCAAACTCAGGAAGTTGCTTATCTACAAATAAGAAAAATACATTTATTTGAAGATGATTACTGGCACAATAATCCAGTAATTCATGTTTATTCAGACGGTAACATTCGCGGAATAATCTTTTTACCCTGTTGCGGTCAACTGCTTTTTTAAAATAACGGGTACTCACACCAAAACCAGCTTTTACAGGGAAATCAAGTGGATTATCTATAATCAGAAAGGAAACTTTTACAGGAAAAACCAGGAACGATTTACCCGCATTAAAAACAAGCCCCAACTGTTTGCGGCTTTTAAGTTTTTCAATCTTTCCTAATGAGCAATCTTTTTGCATTATTCAAACAAAAATAGCTCCACCTAGGTGAAGCTATTAATTATATTAAAAATTTGAATGTATTATTTCAAACCTTTCTCGTCAGATACAGTTAGCTTCTTACGGCCTTTAAAACGACGTGCTGCTAATACTTTACGACCATTTGCAGATTCCATACGTTTTCTGAAACCGTGTACTGTCTTACGTCTTTTCTTATGTGGTTGGAATGTTTGTTTCATTGTTAAACTTTTTTACTACTTAATTACCAAATATTTTTATCTCATTCAATAGTGGACACCATACCACCATTTGTG
>CANFLJ010000260.1 GCA_947447815.1 Chitinophagaceae bacterium
ACTTCAAAATAGTCGCTGTAATCTTTGGCCTGTTCGCCCACATTTATGTTGGAAGGAACAATGCAGTATGCATCATCACCCAGTTTTAAGGCAGGTCTTTCTTTGTTCAACCAGGCAAACTTATGTACGTCTTCCAGCTTACCCGCAGCAAGTACCCGCTGATGGGTTTTGGTAGCTACATAAAATTCTATATGTCCACCCGGAAACCATTTATTAATCAAGATAGGAGCAGTAGGTTGCATCTTTCCTTTGCGAATATCATCTGCTACCAGTACCTGCATTTCTTTACCCAGATTATCCCATCCCGAGATGTCGAGGGTAGGACAATACTCTCCATAATGTTCCCATTCTTTGCTACCAATATTAAAGGGTGCAAAGTTGGCTGCAATGCTTCCTGCAACTAATACCGTAGCGACTAGTCCGCCAGCAATCTTGAGTACAAGAGGATTGGCTTTGCTGCTTTTTTCGTCCAGATAAATAGCGGCTATTATATACAATGGAATATAACCCGGACCACTCCAGTGAGGCAATATTTCATTAAATAAAGAGATGGCCCAGAACAAACCAATCATGGGTACACTCAAACAAAGTAGCAGGATAATAGGTTGGTTGATCTGTGTTTTTCTATTCTTTATTATCCATACAAAAGCAATAATAATCAGTACAAAAAGAATAGGGTTATGATAAATCATTTCGCCAGTAAGCTCCTGTATAAAAGAGTCGAACTTTATACTATGATTACTCACTCTTTCGGAATGAAAGCGGTAGGTAATAAAGTTATTCTGAATGTTCCAGATAATGATAGGTATCAAACACAATAAACTAACAATGCCACTTACATATACCTTACCTTGCAATAACCAGCTACGTTTACTGATAAGGATAAACAATCCAAGGCCTGCCCACAGATACAAACCATGTACTTTGCAAAGTG
Source organism: Chitinophagaceae bacterium (assembly GCA_947447815.1). Classification (GTDB taxonomy): domain Bacteria; phylum Bacteroidota; class Bacteroidia; order Chitinophagales; family Chitinophagaceae; genus CANFLJ01. The sequence goes on from CANFLJ010000260.1 coordinate 935, forward strand.
CAGATAAACCAATAAGTAGTCCGATGGTAAGCCATTGTTTGATGGTCGTTTCTTCATTATCCAGCAAAGAAACAATACTGTAAATAGCCCCAGTCCAGAAGATCATCTGTGGCGAATCGGGTAGTATAAATAATCCTGCAATTACGCTGGTGTAGATGGATGCATTGTAGATTAATGCGGCATACCAGCCAGCTCTTTCGTTTCTTATTTTCTGTGTGGTAAGAAAGATGAAAATGGTAGAAATAGCCGCCCCTAGAATGGCACTAAGGCGCATGGATAAATCGCTTAGCCAATGCAGGTTGAGGGTAGTAAGCCTGATAAATAAACCAATAAGAGGAGGGTGATCAAAGTGATTCCAGTCGGGCTGTACAGCATAGGTAAAGTAATACACTTCATCATTGCCCAACTCGATAGATGAACCTATAATTATTTTAAACAGCACCGTTATACCTAATAGGTACCACAACTTTTTAGGTAGATTATTCAACATGAACGTATTATTTATTGCTGATAAACCAATCAATTGCCATCTTGTATCCGCTGAGTCCCAGCCCTACAATACTTCCTACTGCTTTGGCACTGATATGAGATAGTTTTCTGAAATCTTCTCTGGCTTCAATGTTGCTGATATGCACTTCTATTACTTTGGCAGGAATAGCGGCAATGGTATCGCCAATAGCCACAGAAGTATGGGTATAACCACCAGCATTCAAAATGATGCCATCAAAAGAATAGCCATGTTGTTGCAACTCATTAATGATTTCGCCTTCTACATTACTCTGATAATAATGCAGTTCAATAGCCGGAAAAGAAGTCTTCAGTTCTTCGAAGTATTCCTCAAAGGTTCTCGTGCCATAAATCTCAGGCTCTCTTTTACCTAATAAATTAAGGTTAGGTCCATTGATGATTGCTATTTTCATTGCGAATGATTATCTGATTTGTACTGCAAATTAAAGAAGATTGCAAAGAAAAAAGTAACGAAACAAAAAGTAAAAAGAATACAGGAGGCTTTTAATGAGGATGGGGGACTAATATATTAACCTTAAACAGCTTGACTCATTGTAATAAAAGCGCCCCGAAGATTCTTCGAGGCGCTTTCTATAGTAGTTTGTAAATTAATGTTCCTGTTTAGTTTCTACCCAGTTTATAATGGTCTCTGCTTCTTCTAAACCTACCGCCGCAATTTTCGCACTCAGTACACCATCATAACCCATTACTAAGTGCAGTGCTTCGTAAGCGATATTAAAACTGGTTAGTATTTTTTTATCCATTTTAGATAGCTCTTCCTTGTACCATTCTACACTTTTTCTACCCCTTCTTTTAGCACCCAGCATTTCGTCCAATGCTATCAATACGCCACTGTATGCAGTATTGCCAGCCATTCGTACATATTTTGCATCCTGATAGTACTTATCTTCTTTGAGTGCCTTTTCCCGCAAAATCTGTTTAGCATTATCAATGTACCGATGTGCTTCCTCTATATGTTTCATGATGCTATTTACGTAAATGTAGCGGTATTGCAAAGTAAAAAAAGAAAAGTAAAAAGAATACAATAGACAAATATTCAACTGACCAATATAAACTGCATATTTGTACCAATAAATACTGGGAGTACGAATGAAGAAAACAATTAAAAAGCTCTGGCGAATAGCTAAGATTACCATGCTGACTATGTTTGTCAGTTCGCTGGTATATATTATCATTTGTAAATGGGTATTTCCGCCTATTACTATCACACAGATTACCGACAGTTATGCTTTTGGTATTTATCAGGAGAATGTGGGCTGGAAACATTTATCCAACAATGCTAAACTAGCGGCCATTGCCAGTGAAGATCAGTTGTTTCTGGAGCATAGTGGGTTTGATTGGAATGCTATAGAAAAGAGTTTGAAGCCCCCTAAAAAAGGAAGGAAATCAAAGCGTCCTCCTGGGTTTGGTGCAAGTACTATTACCCAGCAGGTAGCTAAGAATGTATTTCTATGGCAGGGTAGTGGCTGGACAAGGTATTTACGAAAGATTCCGGAAATGTATTTTACCAAGATGATAGAATGGATATGGGGTAAACAAAGGATCATGGAAGTATACCTGAATGTGATAGAAATGGGGCCTGGAGTATATGGAATAGAAGCCGCAGCACAAAGCAATTTTGGTAGATCGGCAGCACAGTTAAATGCAGAGCAGGCAGCACAGATTGTAGCTTGTTTTCCAAACCCTAAGAAGTTTCTGGTTACCCATCCTCAAACTAAGAGAGTAGCATGGCGATATCCGCAGATACTCAGAGAAATGAATAACCTGAGAGACGATGAAGACATTGTTGATTTTTTGAAGAAGTAGGGAGGCAGAACGCATAAGGCTTAAAACTAAATACAGAGGGTAATATTTAAAATGATTTATTATGAGTTTGCCAGATAGATTTAATATACGAGTATACGGTCTTTTGATAGATGAAAATAAGAACGTTTTGGTGAGTGATGAATACATCAGGGGAAACTATTTTACCAAGTTCCCTGGTGGTGGATTAGAACTGGGAGAAGGAACCCGTGATTGTTTAATTAGGGAATTTAAAGAAGAAACTAGTCTTGATGTCAGCATTGGAGATCATTTATATACTACCGACTTTTATCAGCAGTCTGCTTTTAAATCTTCCGATCAGATTATCTCTATTTACTATGCTGTTTCCTGTGATGATTTGTCGAGGTTAAAAACCTCTACCAAACCCTTTGATTTAAGTACGGAGATTACCAGTAATCCAACTGCTGCCGGTGAATCTTTCCGATGGGTAGCATGGGAAGATTTTTCTGCTGCATCAGTACATCTTCCTATTGATAAGATTGTAGCTGATTTA
>CANFLJ010000261.1 GCA_947447815.1 Chitinophagaceae bacterium
TATACTAAACAAAATGCGCCAGGAAGAGGCTCTTTTAGTATTTGGCTTTCTGTACTGAAATATGCCGACTGGATAGAACCTGGTGATATTAAATGTACCTACGGGTCAGCAGATTTGCTGGGAAATGGATCATGTAGGGTAGTGTTTGATATAGGAGGTAACAATCATAGAATGATTTGTATGTATCATTTTGGCAGAACAAATGTTCATTTATATATAAAATGGATTGGCTCACACGCTGCTTACAGTGTGCTATGTAATAAAGGAGAACAGTATAAAATAGATAAGTATTAAAAATGATATTATGGAAAACTTACCGTATAAGGTGATAAAATCAACCACTCAATATAAAAAATATTGTCATCAATTAGAAGCATTGGTTGCTGTTTCTCCTAAAACAAAATTGATTAAGGATGAAATAGAATTATTGTCTTTATTAATAGAAAAGTATGACGAGCAAAATAATAGTTTTCTGGATGCAGATCCTATTCAGCTATTAAAATATCTGATGAAGGAGCATAAAATGAAATCAATTACTTTGGCTACACTACTATCTGTAAGCGAAGGATTAGTATCGGATATACTTAAGTATAAAAAAGGGCTATCAAAAGAAGTAATCAGAAAGTTGTCCATTCATTTCAAAGTTTCTCAGGAAGCATTCAATCGACCATATGCATTAAAGTCTGTTTCCTATGCTACTACTTCCCATAAAGCCACCACAAATTCTACAAAAGAAATGAGTATGGCTTAGTGATCTTTCTTTTTATATTACCTTAGCGCCATGTTTACCGGAATTATAGAATACAAAGGAATCGTACAAAACATTGTGACCAACGGATTGAATAAATCTTTCACTATCAGTTCGGATATCAGTAAAGAATTAAAAGTAGATCAGAGTGTGGCGCATAGTGGCGTTTGCCTTACAGTAGAAAGAAAGGATGATGCAAACCATACCGTTACTGCAATAGAAGAAACCCTGAAAAAGACTTGCCTGGACGACTGGCAGGTAGGTACGGTGGTAAATATAGAACGTTGTATGCTAATGAATGGTCGTCTGGATGGACATATAGTGCAGGGCCACGTGGATGATGTAGCCATTTGTGCCCGAAAAACAGACCGGGAGGGTAGCTGGGAATATACCTTTACTTTCCACGAAAAGTTTGCCCACCTGGTAATAGAAAAGGGCTCTATCTGTATCAATGGTATCAGCCTTACCTGCTTTAATGTTACCCGCAATAGTCTGGATGTAGCTATCGTGCCTTTTACATACACCCACACCAATATGCAAGATGTGGAAACTGGAGTGAAGGTGAACATAGAATTTGATGTGCTGGGTAAATACATTTCCAGGATGAACGAACTGAAGAATAATTAATACTCCACTCATTAATGAACGATAAAGCAGGCCATAAAGTAATTACCCTTTTATTTGGAATAGTAGTAGCCTTATTTTTAGGAGGGCTCATCATATTATCCTTCTTTAATCATGCCAGTGCCGACGATTATTTTGCATTGCAGAACGAACAACAATATGGGATACTGGGCTTCCAGCAATTTGTGTACCTGCATTGGGGAGGGCGATATTTCTCCAATCTTATTGCTGCGTTGTTTTCTTCCAACGCTTTTTTACTGAGGCATTATCATTTGCATACCATCTTATTAATCCTGGCTACTATCCTGGCTACTTATAGTTTAATATCCAGTATCAGCGAATACATCATCAATAAATCCGTTGGTAAAAAAGAGCAAATCATTTTAAGCTTACTGATTACCGTAAACTTCTTTGTAGCCTACCCCGAATTATCTACTTCACTCTTTTGGTTTAGCAGTGCAGTTACGTATCAAACCTCGGTAATATTACTGATGTTACTGATGTCGGTTACCCTAAAATATTTAAACACCCCCATTGCCAGCAAAATCAATTACTGGTATCTGTTATTAATTGTATTACTGGTGATAGCCATCAATGGTTCCAACGAAGTATCGGCTTTATTGGGAGGCATGATGTTGATTGTATTATTGATAGCTAACAAAAAGAAATATCAGGAGAAAAAGATGGGCGTACTGCTGGTAACAATAGTATACACAGCTTGCCTACTGGCATTGATAGTGGCGCCGGGCAATAGAGAAAGAATGAACGTGTTGGATGGCAAAAATCTAAACATATTATTGTCCGTAGCTTCTTCATTTTACCGCGTATTTATTATCTACTGGCATATATTTCTATCCCCTTTATGCTGGGTTACATTGGCCGCAATATTCTTGTATGCAAATCATATCAGAACTAAAATATTTTTACTGCAACATCACAAAGCCAACCTTAATACCATCCTATTATTAATGGGTATTTGGAGTATCATGTTATTGATGGTATTGATTCCAATACTGTTAATCAGCAATGGATCTATTCCCGACAGGGCATTGAATGTATTATCGGCAGCTACTATCATCGTATTGATTATGACTGCATTTTACATGGGACTTTGCATTAAAAACAAAAATGTAAGAGAACTATTATCGCACAAACAATTGCAATACACCCTAGCAGTTTCAGTGTTAATTTGTGTGATAGCCAATAACTCGAGTAAAGAAATTGCTTCCTCTTTAATAGCTGCAAAGACGTATCATCAGGTATTAAAAGAGCGGGAAACAATGCTGCAGCAATCCTACGATAATCGTTTTGATACCATTTCTTTACCTAGTATAGATATGGCAATGGAAACAGCATTGAAACTAAAAGGAGGCAATCAGAAAGCAACCCTAAAAGAGTGGATGCAAAAGAAACCTTCACTACTGTTTATATCCGATGATATGGCTACAGAAGGCAGCAGAAAAGTATTGCAGGAATATTATCAGATTAAATTAATCAAACGCTCTTCTGAAAACAAATAGTCTATACTATTAAATAGGAAAAGTAGTACCTTCTTTAGCTAGTTTAGTATTCGGAAATATAGCCGTAGTCTCTATCAGAAAGTTAGAAAGATTATCGTACCTGCTACTAAAATGTCCCACAATCAATTGTCCTACTTCGGCTTTCAATGCAATGGTAGCAGCTTGTTCGGTAGTAGAATGGAAACGTTCGTAAGCCTTTTCGGGCTGATCTTTAAGGTAAGTAGTTTCGTGGTATAATAAGGTTACATTCTTGATGTATTCAATGATACTTTCATCGTAACGGGTATCGGCACAGAAAGCAAAACTCTTAGCAGGCGTATTAGGAATAGTTACTGTTTCGTTGTCGATAGTGATGCCTTCTTTAGTGATATAATCATATCCTTTTTTCAGTTCTTCGTAATAGCTTTTAGGAATCTCGGCAGCTATAGTTTTCTCTACATCTACCTTTCTTGGATTCTTCTTTTCTCTAACCACAAAGCCCCAGCATTCTATTTTGTGTTGTGCAGGGAAACAGGAAACGGTAAACTTCTTTTCATCTACAATTAATCCTGTTTTGGTAATAGCATGAAAATGTAGTTTGTAAGGAAGAATAATGTCGGCACATTCCAGTTGAACTTCTATAATATGTTGCAGCTTTTCTGGTCCGTATATATGCAAGTCGTCCAGTCGGTTTAATAAACCCATAGAAGTAATCAGCCCTATCAGTCCAAAGTAATGATCTCCATGCAGATGGGAGATAAAGATGTAGGATATTTTGCTGCGTTTAACCTTGTATTTATTAAACTGAATCTGTGTTCCTTCGCCACAGTCCATCAATAACAATTGCTCATCAATAGTAACTATCTGAGCAGTAGGGTGACGGTCATTTGATGGGA
>CANFLJ010000262.1 GCA_947447815.1 Chitinophagaceae bacterium
ACAGACGAGCAAATAGCTGCAATTGAGAAGATAGTCAATCAGAAAATAAGAGAGAGCATTGAGGTAAAGATTACTGAAATGAAGAAAGACGAAGCTATTGCTTTAGGCGCAATGGCATTGTTTGGAGAAAAATATGGCGACTTTGTAAGAGTGGTTGTAATAGATCCAAACTTCTCTGTAGAGCTTTGCGGAGGTACCCATGTATTTAATACCGGAGAACTTGGTTTCTTTAAAATAAAAGCAGAAAGTGCTGTAGCTGCTGGCGTAAGAAGAATAGAAGCGGTAAGTGGTAAAGCTGCAGAAAGCTATATTCAAAACCTGTTTGCGCAATTTGATCTGTTGAAAGAAGCTTTCAAGAATCCTAAGGACCTGGTAAAAGCGGCTGAAGCCGTTCTGACAGAAAACAACAACCTGAAGAAACAAGTAGAAGGTCTGGAGACAAAACAACTGCAAACTATTTGTGAAGTAGTGGCGGGAGAAAGAGTACCATTCCCACATAATGGACAGCAAGCATATTTTATAGGTAAACAAGTAGAAGTAGGAAATGCTGATCATTTAAAGAAACTTTGTTTTGAATTGAAGCCTTCTCTTGGTGATGATTATGCAGTAGTATTGACTGCTAATATTAATGGCAAACCGAATGTGGCCATTATGTTGTCGGATAGTATGACGGATAAAGTAGAAGCAAACAAACTGATTAAAGATGTAGTAGCCCCTATCATTAAAGGTGGTGGTGGAGGTCAGAAGACCCTTGCTACAGCAGGTGGTCAGGATGCAAGTAACCTTGGATTTGTGATTACCAGCATAGAAAAACTTATTATTGCTTAGGATGGGAATGAAAAAAGTAAAATATTATTTCAATACGCATACCCTTCGTTTCGAGAAACACGAAACGCCTTTGCGTGTGAAACTGCTGAGAACCTTCGGGTTTCTGGCAGCATCTTTATTTACTTCTTTCATCTTTTTATTAATTGCCTATAAGTACTTCCCTTCTGCCAACGAAGAGATGCTTATGAAGCAGAATGCAGCTTATCAGAACGACTTTAAAGTATTAAACGAAAGAGTTGTAGAGCTGGAGAATACTATGGATGAGCTGGAAAACAGAGACAACACAGTATACCGTTCTATTTTTGAATCGAAACCAATACCTGATAGCATCAGAGTGAAGGAAATGGAGAAAAGAGGAGAAATCAAGCTGGTGCAAAGTATGAGTGAAAAGCAATTAATTAAAGCCATCACTCATCAGATAAATGACCTTTCTTACAGAGTAGCTTATCAGGATAAAAGTTATGATGCACTTGCTGTAATGGTTAAAAATAAAGAAAAGCTATTACTGGCGATACCCGCGATACAACCTGTAAGTAATAAAGACCTGAACAGAATTGCTTCGGGTTTTGGATACAGAGTAGATCCGGTGTATAAGGTAACCAAGTTTCATGCGGGTTTAGATTTTACTGCTCCTACCGGCACTCCTATATATGCTACTGCTGATGGAACCATTAAAGATGCAAGCTTTAATGCTGGCGGATATGGTAACCACGTAATAATAGATCATGGATTTGGCGTACAGACTTTGTATGGGCATATGTATAAAATAAAAGCGAAGAGAGGACAACACATAAAAAGAGGTGAGGTGATAGGCTATGTGGGAAGTACAGGTAAGAGCACAGGACCACACTGTCATTACGAAGTGCATAGAAATGGCGTACCAGTAGATCCGATCTATTATTTCTATAATGATCTAACTCCTGCACAGTACGACAGAATACTTAAATCAGCTGCAGCCAATACACAAAGTCTTGACTAATTCATTAACAAGTTTTTCTTATTCCTGTTAAATTAAACTCCTTCTATAAAAATGAATTTTATTCCCACCGACAAAATATTTTTAATTGGAATGATGGGTAGCGGTAAAAGCTATTGGGGTAAGAAATTATCGGAAAGACTACATTTCGATTTTATAGATTTAGATGAAGAACTGGTAAAAGAAGAAGGTCGAGATATCAATAAGATTTTTCAAGAGTCTGGCGAGCAATATTTCAGAGATAAAGAGACTGAATTATTAAATAGGTTCATTGTAGAAAAAGAAGGCTTTATAATGGCTACAGGTGGCGGAGTTCCATGCTTTAACAACAATATTTCGCTGATGAACAATCATGGAATAACCATTTGGCTAAATGAATCACCAGAAATTATTTTCAGAAGATTATTACCAGAAAAAATACACAGACCATTACTTAAAGAGCTTAATAATGAAGAACTTTTCGATTTTATCTTGCTTAAGTTAGCAGAAAGAAAGGCATATTATCGTAAAGCTAAATATATTATTAAGAGTACAGAGATTACAGATACATTTAATAATAATCTTATTAGTCTGTAGCATACCAATAATTGAACAATTATAGAAAATGAAGAGTATCAAAGTTGGCGCAATTATCGCTTCAATTAGTACTATGATGGGTGCTTTTGGAGCGCATCTCTTAAAAGACAAACTGTCGGAAAAGGCTTTAGCATTATATGAAACAGGAGTAAGATATCAGCTATATCATGCTTTTGCTTTGATTATAGTTGGAGTACTGTATGGAATTAATCCCAACAAACATCTTAAGACCGCTTCTACCCTATTTTTATTGGGTATTCTCTTCTTTAGTGGATCGCTTTATATACTGAGTTATAAAGTAAACAATAACCTTGAGGGATTAAAATGGGTAGGGCCTATCACGCCATTGGGTGGTTTATGTTTTATCATCGGATGGTTATTCATTGCCATTGGCTATAAAAAGAAATAGCTGCAAGAAATTAATCTTACAGCTATTATATTTATCCTTGCTTCTAAATTTTAATTATTCAGTTTCTTATTAAAAGCCTTCACTAAGAAAATACAGTTTTCAATTTGTTTGATCTGACTAACGCGATCTTTGTTTTTTATAGAAGATGATGCGTTTGAAATTTTAATATCAACTGGTTGATTACTGTTTTTAATATCTTCCACTAAACGAAAGATATTTTTACTTTTAATTGCAAACGAAACTCCTTGAGATTGTTTTTCACGGGTGCTGATAATTCCAATTACCTCACCATTTTTATTAAAGACGGGACCTCCACTATTACCAGGATTTGCACTCATTTGAATCTGATAGGATAATGTATCACCATCATGACCCGTAGAAGCACTAATATCTCCTTTATTGTAAGTAATATCATTTCTTGGATAACCTAGTGTAAATAATTCTTCTCCTAAATCCATTTCAGTCTTTTTGATACTGTATGGAAGTTTTTTCATTTGTTGATAATCATTATCTACAATTTTCAGAATAGCTAAATCTCTTTTTTCGTCTCTGTAAACAATAGATGCTTCAAATGTTTCGTGGTTGTTGCTCATTACATTAGCTCCCGAAGAACCATGTAATACGTGCGCATTAGTAATAATGTAACCTTCAGCATCAATCAAAAAGCCCGTACCACCACTATTAATGATAATATTCTCTTCTTTATTCTTGGCAACTTCATTAAGCTTATTACCTTGAGATTGTTGTTTTTGTTGAATCTGAGCAACTACCCCACTCAATTGCTCCAATTTGTCATTATTATTAGTAGGAACAACAGAACTAACAATTGCGCTAATTACCAAGGCGATAATACCACCAACAGAAGCAGCAATAGCGGTAACTCTTTTATATTTATGGTAAATCTGAATAATTCTTCCTTTACGGGAAATTTCATTAGTTTCCTGAATGTCGCCACGTTCGGCAAGTTTTTC
>CANFLJ010000263.1 GCA_947447815.1 Chitinophagaceae bacterium
CGAGGCATTTTTACGGTATTGTTATCATCAATAACCGGATAGCGGTTTACTTTGGTAGCAACAAAAGCAATAGCCATCTCTTCTATCATTATAAATGGCGAACAGGTTTCGCTCTTGTTCTCTTGTTTTCTTTCAGGATTTTCTGCATCATTCTTTTCTTCTGCTTTAAGCTTTTTCATCATGGCACATCTACCATTACAGTGAAGCTTAGGTTTGCTCTTATTGATACATACTTTAGCATATTGTCCCGTATTATTATAATAATCCAACACAATAAATGCCTTATTAAAGCATTGCAGACTAAATGCCAGCAATAAAAACAAAGCCGATATGTTCTTTAAATATTGCATCCTGAGGCCGCAAATATAGTATTATATTAATAATGTATTATGATGCTACTCATTAAAAAACAATCTAGTCATTACAGCCTTTACAACCATCGTTTATTCTCAAATATTGTATGAAAATAAATGCAGCATATTGCAAAAAGTTTATTCTCCTACTTTAAAGTACTCCAGTATCTTTTCTAATGGACAAAATTTAGTAAGAGAAGATTGCAAAAGATTTGCTCCAACAAACACGCCCAGCCACACCCAGTTAATACTTACATATTGCGTTAGCACAATACTTGCCAAGACAAACGTGCCAGCAACACCTCTTATTATTCTTTCTTTCATAATGTATATTTATACTATTTACAACATAATTGTATTTCACACGACTCACGAATCTGTATTACGTTAAACGAATTAAACTTTGAACGTATTGAACCTATTAAACCTTTTGAGCCTCTTAAACTTCTTTAGCAGCTTTCATAACTACAGTCCTCTACAGGAAGTAAGAACCCTCTTAAAGGAAATGCAGATTTATTAGCTTCATTATATTCCCTTATAAGTTTCATTGCTGAAACTGCTTTATCATTATCGGTAAAGCTGAAAAAGAATAGTGCATTAGTAGCCGAATCGCTTCTGGCAAACCAGTTGTTCAACAGGTATCCATCATGCTCATTCTTGTGCCCGATAGTCTCCGATACACTAAATACTTTTATCGCTGCAGATTCCAATATTTTAGTTACGTTTTGCATATCTTCTTTTATGCTGGTAACAACAACCATTTTCATATAAACCGTTTAAAATTGTTAGTATTTCAATACATAATTTCCTGAGTTGTAAGTAAACGTTAGGCTGCTTACTTACAACTTAAAACCTATTACTTACCACTTACTTATATTTCTTTCTCATCATTTTATAGTACAACAATGGCACCACCAGTAGTGTAAGGAAAGTAGAGGTAATAGTACCGCCCATTAAGGATATTGCCAGTCCCTGGAAGATTGGATCGAAGAGGATAACAATGGCACCCAACGCTACTGCACCGGCTGTAAGTACTATTGGCGTAGTACGAACTGCCCCTGCTTCTATAATGGCTTGTTTCAATGGAATACCTTCTTCAAGACGGATATTGATAAAGTCAATTAACAATATAGAATTCCTAACCATCACCCCTCCCAATGCTATGAATCCAATCATGGAGGTTGCTGTAAAATAGGCACCCATCATCCAGTGTCCTGCTAATATTCCAATCAACGATAATGGTATAGCGGCCAGCATAATAATAGGTACAGTAAAGTTTTGAAACCATGCTACTATCAGCATATAAATGATGATGATAACCACTAAGAAGGCAATACCTAAATCGCGGAATACTTCGTACGTAATCTGCCACTCTCCATCCCATTTCAAACTATAATTATCTTCCAGTTCGGGCTGATGGGTATATTCTTCTTTTAATGCATAACCACTAGGCACTTTAATAGATTTCAGACTATCCGATATTTTACTAATCGCATAAAAAGGACTCTCTAGTTTTCCCGCCATATCTGCTGTAACATATACTACTCTCTTCTGATTTTTGCGGTAAATGCTTTTTTCTTTTATACGTTGAGAAACATGTACCAGATCACCCACCGACACAGGCATTCCCTGTTGATTGATAACGGTCAGATTCTTTAAATCGCTGATAGAAGATTTGTCCCGATCATTCAATTGAAGCTTAATGTTTATCTGACTAAAAGTTTCAGGAGTATGCAGCGTACCAATAGTTGCACCCGATAGTGCAGCATTTATCACACCCACCACCTGCGCAGGTGCAACGCCATATTGCATAGCCTTTTCCTTATCCACTTCAAAGTTATATTGAGGCTGATCATGCTCTACTCTCCAGTCTACATCTACTACATCAGCAGTTTGTTTCAATCGGTTCTTAACTTGTTCTGCAATAGCAATCTGCTGGTCGTAATCCGGACCATATATTTCTGCAACAATGGTAGATAAAACAGGAGGACCCGGTGGTACTTCTACCAGCTTAGCATTCGCTTGATATCGGTTAGCAATTGCCTGTACACCAGCTCTCATTTGTTTCACAATATCATGACTCTGAATAGAACGTTCTGTTTTATTTACCAGATTAACTTGTATGTCTGCTACATTATCTCCCTTACGCATATCGTAGTGCCTTACCAGTCCATTAAAACTAATTGGTGCCGCTGTACCCACATACTCCTGATAGTTTACTACCTGTGGCTGATGAGCAACATATTCAGCAATCTCCGTAGTAACTGCAGCAGTCTTTTCCAGCGTAGTTCCTTCCGGCATATCTATCACCACCTGAAACTCATTCTTGTTATCAAACGGCAACATTTTTACAGCAACTGCCTTAGTATAAATCATGGATAATGATGCCAGCAGGATAGCGATAATACTGATCATAAATGTCCATCGTTTCCATCTTACTTCCAGCATGGGAAGGATCATGGAACTGTACATTTTATAGATACCCGTTTTCTCTAATACAGTATGTTCTTTTGTTTTACCTGGTTTTTCTTTTTCTCTTAAAAATATATATCCAAGATACGGAGTAAGGGTCAATGCTACTATCAGCGAAAGCATCATAGCTATACTTGCTCCTATTGGCATTGGACTCATATAAGGCCCCATTAATCCAGATACAAATGCCATAGGCAACACTGCAGCTATTACGGTAAAAGTTGCCAGTATAGTAGGGTTACCTACTTCATTGATAGCATAGATTGCTGCCTGATGAAAAGGCAGTTTCTTCATCTTAAAATGGCGGTGCATATTCTCCGCTATAATAATAGAATCATCTACTACTATTCCTGTAATAAATACCAGTGCAAACAGCGTTATACGGTTTAAGGTATAATGCATAAAGTAGTATGCAAACAGCGTTAATGCAAATGTTACCGGTACGGATAAGAATACTACTAATCCTCCACGCCACCCCATTGCCAGCATTACAAAGAGTGTAACCACAACAATGGCTATGAATAAATGGAATAATAATTCAGACACTTTTTCGGAAGCTGTTTCTCCATAGTTTCTGGTACTGGTAATATGCACTTCATTGGGTAATAAATCCTTTTTCAGGTGCTCTACTTTACTCAATATCAACTCGGACAAATGCATTGCATCTGCTCCTTTTTTCTTTGCTATAGAAAGTGTGACAGCAGGATAAGCAGAACGAAATCCTTTACTCGTATCTTCTTTCCCTTTACCAAACAACACATACTGTACAGGCGTTTCAGGTCCATCCTCAATAGTGGCTATCTGTTTTAAATAGACAGGCTTCTGTTCATTGCTCCCCACTATCAAATTGGCTACTTCATCAGCAGTAGATAAGAAGTTACCCGTCTCTATAGAAAACGCAGTATCCTGTTTTATCAGGCTACC
>CANFLJ010000264.1 GCA_947447815.1 Chitinophagaceae bacterium
ATCACCGGAGAAAATCCTTATGAATTGCCAATGCGTATTTATCCTGCTGTTCACTATACAATGGGTGGACTTTGGGTAGATTACGAATTAATGACTACAGTTCCTGGTTTGTATGCATTAGGAGAAGCAAACTTCTCTGATCATGGAGCTAACCGTTTAGGAGCTTCTGCTTTAATGCAGGGACTTGCTGATGGATACTTCGTTATACCTTATACTATTGGTAACTTCTTAGCGGATGAGATTTATAATAAACCAATTACAGTAGATCATCCTGCTTTCGTAGAAGCAGAGAAAACTGTAAGCGATAGAATGACTACTTTAATGAATATTAAAGGAAAACAATCTGTTGAAAGTCTACACAAACGTCTTGGTAAGATTATGTGGGACAAATGTGGAATGGCTCGTAATGCTGAAGGACTTAAACAAGCAATCGCTGAAATTCAACAACTGAAAAAAGAGTTCTGGAGTGATGTAAAAATTCCTGGCGAAATCAATGAATTTAATCCTGAATTAGATAAAGCAGGACGTGTTGCTGACTTTATTGAATTGGGAGAATTAATGTGTATTGATGCATTGGATAGAGAAGAAAGCTGTGGTGGGCACTTCCGCGAAGAACATCAGACAGAAGAAGGAGAAGCTCTTCGTCATGATGATAAATTTATGTATGTTTCTGCTTGGGAATCTAAGGGCGAGCATGACTGGGAATTACATAAAGAAGAATTGAAATACGACGTAATTAAACCAAGTCAACGTAACTATAAATAAAGTTTTTCATCAATTGTATAATTGACAAATAAAATTAGTAAGATGGAACATTACAATATGAATCTGACGTTGAAAGTTTGGCGTCAAAAAAATAAAAACGACAAAGGTGGTTTCCAGAATTTTCAAGTAAAGGATATCTCCTCCGAAATGTCGTTCTTAGAAATGCTGGACGTATTAAACGAACAGCTTATCAACGAAGGGAAAGATGCTATAGCTTTTGATCATGATTGTCGTGAAGGTATTTGTGGAACCTGTTCTCTGTACATCAATGGTAAACCTCATGGAGAGTGGAAAGGTAATACTACCTGTCAGTTGCACATGAGAGCTTTCAAAGATGGTGAAACTATCACTATTGAACCATGGAGAGCAAACGCTTTTCCTGTAATTAAGGACTTAGTTGTAGACAGATCTTCTTTTGATAGAATCATTCAAGCTGGTGGTTACGTTTCAGTAAACACTGGTAATGCAATGGATGGTAACTGTTTACCTATTGATAAAAACAGAGCTGACGATTCATTTGCTGCTGCAATGTGTATTGGTTGTGGCGCCTGTGTTGCTGCTTGTAAAAACAGTAGTGCAATGTTGTTCGTTTCTGCTAAGGTTTCTCATCTGGCGTTATTGCCTCAAGGCGAACCAGAAAAAAGATCCAGAGTTATGAATATGATTGCTCAGATGGATAAAGAAGGCTTTGGTGCTTGTACCAATACAGGTGCTTGCGAAGCTACTTGTCCTAAAGAAATTTCGCTTAGCAATATTTCCCGTTTAAATAAAGAGTACTTGTTTGCTGGCTTAACTGCTGACAAATAAACTATCTTAATACCGATTACAATAAAGGCGTTCTCAATTCTTTTGAGAGCGCCTTTATTTTTTATTTAATATTGTCTCGAAATAAACTTATTGTAAAATAGATGAGAGCAAGCTTTAATAGTTATCAGAATAAGGTTAATAAGATGGAATCCCCTTGGATAAACTGGATAAGCAATAATTCATTATTTCATTTTATTACGCTGATAATTTTGCCTTTTGCAGTATACTATTCAACAATAGGCTTTGGATATTCTGGTCTTGATGACACATTGATTGTAAAAGATCATATTAATACTTTGAGCAAAATACATAATATCAAATTGCTCTTTTGTACAGATGCATTTCTGCATAATCCAGGAGGAATGTTTTACCGTCCAGTTCAATCTTTAAGCTTTATGATTGATACAATCATTGGAAAGGGAGCAGTTGAAATGTATCACTTATCAAGTTTGTTAATTCATATTGGTACAGTAATTTCATTATATATCTTATTAAATTTAATTTCACTTAAAAGGGATATATCTTTTCTTTTTGCATTGATATTTGCAGTACATCCATTATTAACTTCTAATATTTCATGGATTCCTGCAAGAGGAGATTTATTAATAGGACTAATAGGAATATGGATATTTATTACTTATCATCTTTATGCAAAAACTGATCATGTAAAGTATATAATTATTCATGGAATACTTTTCGCTCTAGGACTCTTTACAAAAGAGACTATAATTTTGTTCCCTATTATATTATTGTTTTATTCCAAGGTAATTCTACCATCTAAGAAGAACAACAAAAAGATTCTGCTTTATAGCGCTATATGGAGTGTTATTGCTGTGATATACTACTTCATGCATCAAAAAGCCATACATACAAAAGAAGCTACTAATGAAGTTTTGGGCATAAATCCTTTTATTGACAACATTGTAGAGATTCCTATAATTATAGGGAAAATATTTGTTCCTCAAGACTTGACAACACTGCCGTTATACAATAATTTGGCTTTAACTATTGGTATACTATTTTCTTTATTATTACTTTTTATTATTGTAAAAAGCTGGAAAGAAAAGAACTGGATAATATACTTTGGATTGCTTTGGTTTATTGTTTTCTCATTTCCTCCCTTAATTGTAAAGGTTAGATATGCCGACTATTTTTTTAATTATTTAGAACACAGAACCTACCTGCCAATTATCGGATTTTTTATCTCTCTTTCTTCTTTTGTTGTTAGATACAGTGAAAAAATAAAACCAATCTATACACTTACCTCAGCTGTGCTGTTATTGATTATTTTTTCTTTTTTGTCCTATACTCATGCACAGGATTATAAAGATACTGTTTCATTTTATTCCGCTGCCATCAAGAGTAATCCTACCAAAAATGCTTTTGCATACAATAATAGAGCGCATGCATTTTTTGAATTAAAAAATAATGGAGACGCTATTGTTGATCATGAGTCTGCAGTTAAAATATTTCCTAATGCTGGATTGTATTATAACAAGGGTTATACAGAAATGAAAATCAACGACATAGCAACAGCAATTATTGACTTTTCAAAAGCAATTTCACTAGATTCTACCTTAGCAAATGCTTTAATTTATAGGTCAACTATTTATGATGGATTAAAGCAATATTCTGAGGCAATGAAAGATATAGAAAAAGCTGAAAATATATCAAAAGATAAAGCTTTGATTTATTGTAAAAAAGGGAATATCTACCTACATCAGAATAAAATTGAGCATGCTATTCAACTTTATACTAAATCAATTCAACTTAATAAAAGCTTGATAGAACCATTCAATAAACGTGCACAAGCTTATTTCTTAAACAAAGAATATAATATGGCAATTGTGGACTGTAAGTCAGCATTAGCATTCAATATTGAAAACAATGATGTATATAATAATATGGGAATGATCTACTTGCAGATGGGAGATTATGATAAATCAATTGAAAGTTTTAGCAATATTCTTAAAGACAACAATAACGATCAGAATGCTTATTTTGCAAGAGCTATAGTAGAACAAAAAGCTGGTAAATTATCAAATGCATGTGCAGATTGGAAAACCGCTTTACAACTTGGAATTAAAACTGCTCAAGACTCTCTGAATAAGTACTGTAAGTAATAACTTGAATTGTTAAATGGTTTTATTGTTTTAATGTCTGG
>CANFLJ010000265.1 GCA_947447815.1 Chitinophagaceae bacterium
AAGATACTCGAAACAAGCGAAGGAGCACTAAAAGCAAGTTACCATCATGCAGCAAAAAAAATAGAGGAATATTTTAAAGCTCTTTAAACCTTTTATTTTTTAATCGTCTGATAGTTAGTTTTTATGAAAAAAGAAGAAAATATATTGAATACAAATAAGGAGGAACAGGAATTTCTGAAAGGGTTACCTAAAAATAATCCCTACAGTGTTTCTGATCAATACTTTGAAACTTTGTCTAACGATATTATAGGCAAAATAAAAGAAAGCGATTTTGATACTGAAGATGCGTTTCCATTACTTAATTCCATTGGAAAAGAAATGCCTTTTTCAATTCCTGAAGGATATTTTGAAAACCTTTCTATAAAATTTCCTTCCAAAGAAAAAGGAAAGGTTGTTCACATCAATTATTTCAAGAGAATAATGGTAGCAGCTTCACTTATCGGCCTCGTTTTTTCTTCTATTGCACTTTTAAACGTTTACAGAAAGAATGATATAACAGCGGCAATCAAACAAATAAAAACAGACGAGCTAATAAACCACCTTGATACTGCCGTTATAACAATACCTGAAATAGATATAGAAGAAGCTGCCCCTCAGGAATTAGTTGTTTCTCAGGAAGATTTATTACTGGCTAGTGATGAAGACTTGCAGGATTATATAAACGAAAATATAGATTTACATTACCTTAATGCAGATATTTAAATACAAAAACATGAAAAAGATCATTTTATTTTTGATTTGTAGTACACTATGTATACAACAATCATTTGCGCAGCCTAGTCAAAGACCAGGTGGTGGTGGCAATGGCGTAGCCGAATCTTTAAAGATTGCCTATATCACTAAAGAATTAAACTTAACTTCTTCCGAAGCAGAAAAATTCTGGCCAGTTTACAATGCTTATGTTGCAGAAATTAAAAAAGCAAAAAAAGAAAGCACAGAAACCTCCGACCCTTTAGTATTAGAAGAGCAAATACTGAATATCAGAAAAAAGTATAAGGATAGTTTCAAAAAACTACTTGGCTCAGACGAACGTGCCAATAAGCTGTATGCTGCAGAAATCAATTTCGGAAAAATGATTAGAAATGAATGGCAGAAAAGATCAGAACAATTTAAAAAGATGCGTAAAAACGGGGCTAACAAAGGGGAGAATACACCAGCACCTCCTCCTCCAGGCAATTAATCACTATTTATAAAATAAAAATGGGCTATCTCAGATATTGAGGTAGCCCATTTTTTATACTTCCTTATAGCTTATCTGATTAATACAAATGTTCCTTTTCTATAAATAGTCTTACCCATATAATCAGTTCCTTGTGCCTGATATACATAGGTACCGCTTGGTTGAGCCTTTCCATTATAGATTCCATTCCACCCCTGGCCAATAATTCCTGTTGAGTATAAAAGCTCTCCCCAACGGTTATATACACTAAAGTAATCCAGCTTGTTTAACCCAATTGTAAATGGTTTGTAGATATCATTCAGCCCATCTGCATTGGGCGTAAACGCCGATGGCAACAAAATATCTGGTCCTGTTTTGTACAAAACAACTTTAATATCATCCTCTCCAAAACAACCATATTGATCGGTAGCCGTTAAGCGATAGGTAATTGAATCTACAAAACTTGGCATATTAATTATAGCGTTCAATTTGGTAGCCGTATCTATACCTATACTCGGTTTCCATACTGTTTTCAGACTATCTTTTAATGGAGAGACTACAGGAGAAAGCTGCAAAGGTTGATTCAGCAGAATGATGGTATCTCTTCCTGCATATACATTTATCTGATCTCTTACTTTTACAAGAATCGTCTTACTGACCGGTTTAAGACATCCTGAAGTATTATAGGTTGTAAAGGTATAGGTAGTAGTAGTATCGGGACCAGCTACAGGCGTTAATGAAGTAGGATTAATCAATGATGTTGTTGGTGACCAACTATACTTATTACCAGTATAAGTAGCAAAAAGCTGTATTGTTTTACCAAAACAAATCGTATCCCCTGCACGAACACTATCTTTAGGATAAGGGTATGGCGATATTAAAACAGAATCTTTGCTAGGGCACCTGCCAAGGTTGGCCGATACAGAATACATAGTAGGTACCAATGGACTAATGATAGGATTCTTAACCGTATTACTACCAATAATTCCCGCTTTGGGTTGCCAGTCGTAACTGGTAGCTACCGTAATTGGTTTTAGTTGAATAGTATCAGTAAGACAAATAGAGGAATCCGGACCAGCATTAACCGTAATAAACTTATATACTTTTACCCGCACAGAGTCATTGTTTTTACAACCATTGCTATTTACTTCTAAATAGTAGGTCATACTATCTTTTGGATAAACTATTGGATTGGCTGAATCTGCATGAATAATATTATTTAAAGGAGTCCAGGAGTATACCACATTCGGTTCAGAAACGGACAATAGTCTTACACTATCATTATCGCAAAGTGCTGTATCTCTCGAAGGAATTATTAGAAGTGGTTTATCCGAGACTGTAATTTGTTTCCTTACCGTATCGCTACAACCTTTACTATTAGCAACATAAAAAGTTACTATCCTACTTCCAACTGTAGGGTAAGTATATTTTGGATTTTGAAATTGAGAAGAATCTTTTGTAGACGTTAGATCACCAAAATCCCATCTCCAGTTACTTACTACTCCATATTTTGTAACGGTAGAATCATAAAATTGGAACGGATTAGAATAACAGGAACCAACGGAATAGAAGTTTGGAAAAAAGCCAGGATACACGCTTACTTTAGCCATTGCAGAATCACTACAGCCACCCACTCCATCTACCACCAGTTTTAAATCATACACCCCTGTGTCTTTATAAGTAAACGTTGGGGTTGGATTAGAGGATGTATCTGTAGTGCTGCTCTTTATACCAAAATCCCAGTGATAACCTATAATGTTTGGAGAGGAAGCTTCATTCTGAAAACTGAGTGTATACCCATCACAAGTAATATAAGTAGGTTTTAAGGCTGCAGCAGAAAGAGCACAGTTGCCCACATATACGTGCAACTCTTTTCGGGTTGTTCCTATTTTCACTCCTTTACGATATTCATCTACCGAAACGGATAATACATATTCTCCAGGCGAATTGGGCGCAATTCCTGAAATGATTCCTGTACTTGAATTGATATTTACATTAGTACCAAAAGGATTGGTTGAGCTATAACCCGTAGAATAAGGAATAGTACTAAATCCAGAAGGGGCAGATGATGGCGAAGGTATTGGGGTGCCTGTAGAACCACCATTCAATGCATTGGAATAATAGTATACCAGCGAATCTCCATCTGCATCTATTGCACTATAATCAAGTGTAAAAAATGATCGGTAACAAATTAGTACGGTATCTTTTTGCGCAAATATGGGAGAGTTATTATAAATAAAAGTAGAATCTAATGCTGTTCCTGGTATAGTAGTAGAATAAGTATTTCCATAATTATTGGAAGGACTGGTAACATTGCTGATACCAGCAACTCTGCAACAACGCTGATAACTTAAAGCATATCCATTTGCTTTAACGGGCAACTCGATATCACTATTATAAACCAGCAAATTATAACAAACATTAGGGTGTGTAGTTAAACATGGACTGTAGTATTTTTTATCCATTGTATCTACACTTTTCAGGTTTATCAAAACAGAAGAAAATGGAACATTAGAATTACCTTCATAAATAGTAAGCTCCATTGGATCGTCATTCTGACCCGGATTTGGAATATT
>CANFLJ010000266.1 GCA_947447815.1 Chitinophagaceae bacterium
ACTCAGTTAGTTTTTGTTGGATAAAAGCGGAGGTATTAAACTCTTTATAACTCAATTCCGGATTTGAATGAATATGATGACGAACATCCATAAATTCATGTAGGTATTGTTTTGAAAGCGACTTTATCTTTTCTTGAATCATACAATATGTATTATTAAAAAAACAGCATTATATACTATATAGTTACAATGTAGTTAACCCTTCTATTGCTAATAGTGATTTCAATAATTTATCTGATGTAACAAATAACTCAACTTCTGATTTCAAAGTAATTGCACTGGAAAGTTGAATGCTATCTAATGTTCTTAATCCGTTTAATCTATACTTTGAAGTAAGCATTCTTGCCTGTTCTAAAAGAAGACTGTTTGATACAATAAAAGTATATTTTATCAAGTCAATATCAAATAGCGCTAAAGTAGTTTTAGCTACTTCTTCTGTTATCTCTTTTGTTCTGACTTTTTTCCAGATTGTTGATGTAAACTCTACTTTTGTTATCTCTGAAAGATAAACATTAGTTACATTATATTTTGAGAATATTTTTTCTATAATATCAGTATCTGCTTCCCTGTGATATAGTTTAAATAAGGAAGACGTATCTAAAAATATTTTCATAGTTCCTTTCTCCTTTCTTCCACTACTGTGTCACTAAATGAACCATTAAAGTTTTCCAAATTCTTTTGACTTTTAGAAAATGAAAAATCTGACAATGCCAAACTTTTCTCTGTTTCATTTTGAACATCCTCTAAGAATGTCACTATTACTTTAACAGGTTTAGCTGAAGTATAATCTTTATCAAGTTTTAAATACCCATTTTGATATGTTCCAACTACTGCTAACATAATATTTAATTTTTAATCTGAATCAAATATAAATATAAATGTATGTATATAAGATTTATAATTCAGAATTAATACCCAACAACTTATCAATTACAACTTATCACCTCAAACAAACATTACTGTCCAGTTGCATCATCTTCGTTAGGTGGCGTATATTCTATTCCATCCTCTACTATATAACATCCCTGAGGATATAGTTTTGTTAACTGTGCACGGAACTTTTCTGCGTCCTGTCTTTTTAGGAAGTTTCCTATCCTAACTCTGAAAGCAGGTGATTGAAATAATACATATACTTTCTCTCCTGGGAAACGCGTCAACAGTTCTGCTTTTATTTTAAATGCCTCGTCTCTTTTATTCGTACTGATAACCTGTATCCGGAATCCTTTATACATTCCAGCACTTGTCATCATGGAAGAGCGCTTATTTATAGAAACCTGTTTTTGTGTAAGTATATCAAACCTTGGATCTTTTTTTACAACAATAGAATCACCGGCAAATGAAGCTTTAGATAATATTATTAAACATAAAAAGAAGAACCCTATTTTACCCAACATCTTTATAATTTTTTATTTGAACTCCTCACGTTTATCACAACTCACAATTTACTAATACCCAGATTTAGCACCACCAATATTTTCTATTGGATGCCAGGTTGTTTTTATCTCTTGTGAATCCAGAATAAAGTAAGGAGATTGACCTTCTGTTTCATTCTTCCAGTCTACCTTATCATAACAGAAAACACGCTTAACATTCAGCACTGCTTTTTCTTGTATCAGCTTCTTTATAGCCTCATCTTTCTCACAGTAAACCATTGCATTAATATCCATATGATCGGCAAAGTATTTTACCAACTCAGATGGCTTACCAGTAAGAATATTTACAACACCTCCTGGCAAATCGGAAGAGTTTAGTACTTCAGCAAAAGTTACTGCACATAAAGGTTTGGTTTCAGATGCTAAAACAATACAGGTATTACCACCAGCAATAACGGGTGCAATAACCGATACAAGACCAATTAAAGAAGTATCCTGTGGAGCAATTATACTCACTACTCCTGTAGGTTCTGGTACAGAAAAGTTGAAATGAGATGATGCTACAGGATTCACAGAACTAAATACCTGTTGAAACTTATCACACCATCCTGCATAATAAATTAATCTATCTATTGATAACAACACTTCCTCTTCTGCCTGAGCAGGAGCAACGTCTTGTTTTATCAGCTCATCTATAAACTGTGCTTTTCTACACTCCAGCATTTCTGCTATTCTATAGAGTATCTGAGAACGATTGAAAGCAGCTCTGCTACTCCATCCACCAAAGGCTCCACGAGCAACTACTGCTGCATCTCTGAAATCTTTACGGGAACAAAGACAAGCATTAGCCAAAGGCTCTCCAGCCTTATTCTTAGCTATATAATATCTGCCCGATTCAGTACGAGGAAATTGTCCTCCAATATATATTTTGTAAGTCTTCAAAACTTCTACTCTTTTCATGTTAATATATTTATTTCGTGTAATAACTGTTTAAAGTAAATATACCCATGTATTTTGTATTAACTTTAAACTTCTTGAACCTCTTAAACCTCTTAAACCCTCAAATACGCTGCCAATCCATGCATTCCACCCTCTCTTCCAAAACCACTTTCTTTATATCCTCCAAATGGTGAAGTAGGATCAAACTTATTAAAGGTATTTGCCCAAACCACCCCAGCCCTAAGTTTGGTAGTCATATTAAATACTTTCGATCCTTTATCAGTCCATACACCAGCACTTAAACCAAATGGCGTATTGTTTGCTTTTTCTATTACCTCATCATCCGTACGGAAAGTTTGTATAGTTAATACTGGTCCAAATATTTCTTCCTGAACTAATCTACTTGATTGAGCAAGATTGGTAAATAAAGTTGGTCTGCAGAAGAATCCATTCTTAGGCATAGCACAAGTGCTTTCAATTATTTCAGCCCCTTCTTTCTTACCAATATTGATATACTTTTGAATAGTATCTAATTGTTGTTTTGAGTTAATCGCTCCAATATCGGTGTTCTTATCTAAAGGATCGCCCACTATTAAAGTAGCAATTCTATCTTTCAGTTTTCTAAGTACTTCAGGGTATACAGACTCTTGAACAAAGAGTCTTGAACCTGCACAACATACATGTCCCTGATTAAAGAATATACCATTGATAATTCCTTCCACTGCCTGATCTATTGCAGCATCATCAAAGATTATATTAGCACCCTTACCACCCAACTCTAAGGTTAGTTTTTTATCGGTACCAGCAATTGCTTTCTGAATTACTTTACCTACATCGGTTGAACCAGTAAAGGCAATCTTGTTTACATCAGGATGATTTACCAAAGCCATACCCATCGAAGAACCATTACCGGTAATGATGTTTACCACACCCGGTGGGAGGTCGGCTTCCTGAATTATTTCTGCCAGTTTAAGGGCTGTTAAAGAAGTAGTTTTTGCAGGCTTCAATACAACAGTATTTCCGGTTGCCAATGCAGGTGCTATTTTCCAGGCAGCCATCAATAAAGGAAAGTTCCATGGAAGTATTTGTCCGGCAACACCCAATGGTTGTGGGTTTTTATTAGGAAATGCATACGATAACTTATCTGCCCATCCGGCATTATAAAAGAAATGATTTGCAGCCAACGGAACATCCACATCTCTACTCTCTCTGATAGGCTTTCCACCATCCAGTGTTTCTATTATAGAAAGTTCTCTAGCCCTTTCCTGAATCATGCGGGCTATACGATAAATATATTTACTTCTTTCTTTTGCAGGCATCTTTCCCCATACACCTTCGTATGCTTTTCGGGCAGCTTTTAC
>CANFLJ010000267.1 GCA_947447815.1 Chitinophagaceae bacterium
GATCCCTTTTTAGTGGATGCAAATAAAGCGCTTACTATCAAAAGATTCTTCGATAGAATGAGTCACTTTATTCAGAACAATTCTATTGTGGTAGCAGAAACTGGGGTGTCTTTATTTAGTGCTGCCGAGATGCTGATGCCGGATGGCGTTTCCTTTATCGGACAAACCTTTTATGGTTCCATTGGATACACTGTTGGTGCTACCCTTGGTGCTGGAATTGCAGCTACAGACCGGTCTGTTGTTCTGTTTGTGGGAGATGGTGCTTTTCAGGTTACCTGCCAGGATCTTTCTACCATGATTCGCAATCATATTAAACCGATCATCTTTTTATTAAACAATGATGGCTATACAATAGAACGCGTAATCTGCGATCATCCTTACAATGATATTCAACCTTGGCATTATCACAAACTGGTAGAAGTATTTGGTGGTGGTGTTGCCTTCGATGTGCGTACAGAAGGAGAACTGGAAGATGCATTAGTGGAGGCTGGTAAAGCAGAAACCTTGGTATTTATAGAAATTCATACCGATAGAATGGATTGTCCTCCTTCACTTAGGAGTGCCGGTAAATCAATGGCAAAAATTAATAAACTGGATTAATATGAAAGCACTTGTATATCATAGCCCTGATAATATTTCACTGGAAAATGTACCCATGCCCCTTATATTATTATCAACAGATGCTATAGTTAAAATTTCTACAACTACTATTTGCGGCACCGATTTACATATCCTGAAAGGCGATGTGCCTACAATTAAGAATGGTCGTGTGCTTGTGCACGAAGGGGTAGGAGTAGTAGAAGAAGTAGGCAATGAAGTAACAGGGTTTAAAAAAGGGGATAAAGTATTAATCTCCTTGATTACTTCTTGCGGACGATGTAGTTTTTGTAAAAAAGGAATGTACTCTCATTGCAAGAATGGAGGTTGGATGTTGGGTAATAGTATCGATGGTACGCAGGCTGAATATGTAAGAATTCCTTTTGCTGATAATGGCTTGTACTTACTTCCTCCCGATGCTGATGAGGATGCTGCAGTTATGCTGAGCTGTATTCTACCTACTGGTCTGGAATGTGGTACTGTAAAGGGACAGGTTCAGCCCGGCGATACCATTGCAATAGTGGGAGCAGGCCCTGTTGGTCTGGCTACTTTATTAACCTCAAAGTTATTCTCTCCAGCTAAAATTATCATGATTGATATCGATGATAATAGGTTAGAAATTGCTAAATCTTTTGGTGCTAAATACACTATCAATAGTGCTGATGGAAAAGCGTATGAAAAAGTAATGAAGCTGACCGATAATGCAGGGGTTGATGTAGTGATAGAAGCAGTCGGTCTATCCGATACATTCGATATATGTCAGTCAATAATTGCCCCCGGTGGCAATATTGCCAATGTGGGAGTGCATGGTAAACCTGTATCGCTTAGACTGGAAAACTTATGGTCTAAGAATATAACCCTCACTACCCGGTTGGTAGATGCGGGTACTACTTCCATGCTTTTAAAGATGGTGCTTTCCGGAAAGCTTGATGCAAAGAAACTGGTAAGTCATCACTTCGAAATGAAGGACATAGTAAAGGCTTATGATACATTTAAAAATGCTGCTCACAACCATGCAGTAAAGGTTGTTATAAGCAATAGAGATATTTGAAATAACAATCCATATCAATGATTAATTTATCTCTAATAAGTAAGTTTATATTAAAAGAAATGGCTATCAAACTAAACCGTCTGTGCTATATTAAACTATATTGAATAATATGGAAATTTATCAGCAACAAATAGAGGAGGTCATAAAACAATTTAATAGCAATCAAACCGAAGGACTTTCCGATAATGCTGTTGTTGTTGCCCGCCGTCAGTATGGGGTAAATATGCTAAAGGCTACTAATACAATTTATCCCTTCAAAATATTTTGTCGACAGTTCATTAGCCCTCTGGTTTTAATATTGATTTTTGCTGCTGCGCTATCTTTTTATTTAGCACAGTATCGCGATGCTTCTATCCTAATTGCCATTGTAATTGTCAATGCACTTATAGGCTTTTATCAGGAATGGAAATCCGAAAATATTCTGGCATCTCTCAATAGTTTAGTGGTTAATAAATGCGATGTAGTAAGAAATAATAAGGAACTGGAAGTGCTGGTGAAAGACATCGTGCCGGGTGATATTGTTATCCTTAATGAAGGCGATGGAATTCCTGCTGATATTCGTTTGCTGACCACCATAAACTTTTCTGTCAACGAGTTTATTCTTACTGGCGAATCTCTATCTTCCAGTAAAGAGCACAGTTTTACTACTGCTGATAAATGCAATCTGGCAGATATTAAGAATTGTGTTTATATGGGCACCACGGTTGCAAGAGGCGATGCAACCGGCATTGTATATGCAATAGGTACACAAACCGAAATAGGGAAAATTAGTACTACTTCCGAATCCATCCAGACTGCTAAGGCGCCCGTACAGGTCGAGATTATGGATGTGGCTAAGAAACTTACTTATGCTACTTTAATTATTGCCGCCATCCTTTTTGCCATACGTTTATTCATGCACGATGCGGTTGCTGTGGCATTGGTATTCTCGGTAAGTGTAGCGGCAGCAATGGTTCCCGAAGGGTTGCCTGCACAGGTGTCTATGGCTTTGGCGCTCGCTGTTCGCAGACTGGCAAGGGAAAAGGCAATCGTTAAAAAGATTGCTTCGGCACAAACGCTGGGTTCAGCTACCGTAATTGCTTCCGATAAAACAGGTACTATTACTAAGAATGAAATGACGATCACGGGTTGTTATTTCAATGGTAAATCATTTACGGTAGCCGGTTTAGGGTACGAACCTAAAGGAGAAATAAAAGAAGAGAATGGGGGAGTGCTGAACAAAGATTCCTTAGGCAATTTAAAACCTTTTTTTCTCTCCGGTTTTCTCTCTTCCAATGGTAAGGTCAGTCCACCCGATGATAACCACACTTCCTGGTATTCTATCGGCGATCCTACCGAAACTTCTTTTGCTACACTGGCCATCAAAGCAGGCTTTGCATTGGCAGATATCGAAAAAGATTATCCTTCCATAAAAGTATTCGAGTTCGATTCTTTCCGAATGATGGCTACTATTATCCGTTCCCATAATAATAAAATTATTGCTTTTGTAAAAGGCTCTATGGAAGCTATTTTGCAAGCCTCGGTCAATACTATAATTGATGGGAAAGTACAGGCAATGACAGAGGAACAGAAAAAGGAAATGCTGAAGCTGTCCTCCACCTTTTCCGAGAAGGCATTAAGGGTAATTGCTATTGCTTATCGCGACTTGGAAACCAAAGCAGATTATACTATAGATGAAGCCGAAAAAGAACTAACATTTGCAGGCTTCGTTACCATGCTCGATCCTCCTCACGAGGAAGTTAAGGAGGCTATACAGTCGGTATTTAAGGCACATATAAAAGTGTTTATGATTACGGGCGATAATGAAGTAACCGCTAAAGCTATCTCTAAAAATATCGGACTCATGAACGAGGGTGATCAATATCCAGTGGTAATAAAAGGAGCCGATCTTAAAGCAACTTCCGATGATCAGTTAAAGGAAGTATTCAAGAATAGAGCCGTCATATTTTCAAGAGTTTCTCCCGATGATAAATATCGCATTGTTGATTTGCTGATGAAGCTTGGCGAGATAGTTGCCGTCAC
>CANFLJ010000268.1 GCA_947447815.1 Chitinophagaceae bacterium
ATGGTGGCATACAAAGGATCGGAGTTGTTGCCATAACCAGGATTGTCCGAATTCCAGTTCTGATAAAAACTACCCCGACGGTTTATGTTTCCCGTCTTCTCTCCTAGTCCTATGAACTTTTCATCACTATGAAGTTTCTTGTAACAACTTACCTGATTGCCAAACCAGCTGATACCAAGACCATCATCGTCGCCACAAAGCAACTGATGTTGCAGGTTGTAGATATTGACTCTAAATGGATTGCCTTTTACTTGTATAAACAGCGAATCGGTTTTTAGTTCCCATTGATTCTGTTTATCGCTTGCAACCGTTAAAGTTGCAGATGGGGTAAGATTATCTATTGCAAAAGAGAAATCGTTATCTAAAGACTCTTTAGAAGCTCTTATTCTTACAGTAGTTGCATTGTAGGCAGTAATATCTACAGTAGCATTGGTTAATTTAAATGATACACCGCCCTTTATTAATTTATGATTTACATACTTGCCAATCTGTTCACTCAAACGAGCCGACTGCGCGAAACTTACCATTGATGCAGTAACTACCATTATAAAAACTAAAAAGAACCGTATAACCTTTTTCATATGCAATAATTTATAAGCAGAATACCGGACAAATATAATAAGTATAGCAATATGTATTTATTACACATTATGTATATAATTATTTAGAACTTAGAATGTATTGAACACTTAACTACCTACTTACGTAAAATAACATAAGTTTGCTGCATAAAATTTAAATTAATGAGAGTCTCTTTACGTTTTACATTAAGTGCTTTACTATTGTTAGTTGGCCAAATTGGCTTTTCGCAGGATAATAGCCCATGGAAAGAATTTGGTGCTAAGACCATTTCTGGAGTGTATGCGAACACTGGTTGTCATGAATATAGTCTTACCAATGGTCAGGGATTTAATGTTTATCTAAAAAACACTGGTATACAAGCGGTAAATGTTACTGGACAGGTAGTAGCCAAAACCGTTTGTGGCAATGATGTAAGTAGTCAGTTTAGTGTAAACCTGGCACCTGGTCAGGTATCAAATGGTTCCGACTTCTTTCAAGGTGGAAATGGACAAACCGGAGTGGTAAAACCAGAAGATTGTAAAGGGATTCGTTATGCTAAACTACCTTATAGCAAGTATATTAATAGAATAAAAACGGTATCGGTTGCTAATGTAAAAGTTACGCCATTAAACGATTCGAGTTTTATAGCATTACCAGGTGGCACTACCAATATCACGGCACCAAGCATTAGTACGCCAAGTGTAAGTGCATCAGTTCCTGCTGTTCCCTCTGTAACTACTACAGGGACTACTATAAAACAAGCAGCAACGGATAAAGTAAATGCTTATGTTCCTTCCAATTTACCAAAAGTAAAATTTGATTCCCTTGGATATTATAAGAACTTGTTTAATCATAATCAGGATTCACTAACTACATTGGTTAGTAGTTTACAAACACAAAATGTAAGTTTGCTGGATAGTTTAAATGCTTCTAAATTGAATAGTATAAAGCTTGCTGTCCCTCCTATTGAAGGAAAAATTGCTCCTCTTTATTTTGCTGTTCCAAATACTACTTTTACCCTGCAAGCAGGTATTGGCTGGGATAAGTTGCCAGTTATATTAAATCAGGATTCAGCTTTACCTGGACAATCAATGACCGGTAACAGTTCGCATCCATTATTACAACTTAGTGGCATACTAGGCTTAATGAACAATAAAAGTATTTCGCTGGCTTTATCTCCATTCTTTACGTATGGTTTTAATATGAAGAGTGGCGAGCAAGGCACCCATCTTACCTATGGATTAAAAGCGGATGTATTGTTTGCGCTTGGTAAAAGTTCTCCAATGAAGGCATTGGTTTCTGTAGGATACACCGGCAGAAATGGCAATTATACTTTTACTGGTACACAAGTACAGAAAGCAGATTACAACTATGGCCTTATACATTATGGAGTAGGTTTACGTTATACAGAAGTGCATAACAAGTACTGGTTACAACCTGGATTATACTACGATGCACCTACTACAACCCCAGTATATGGACCTACTCCGTTTATGGTAGTTAATCTTGAAGCTGGTATTGGCACAAAATGGCAGATAGGACTTAGCTATGGAAAAGATTATTTTGCCCAAGGCAACTTAAAGTATCCAATAAACTTCTATCAATACAATCAGGATTACTTTGGTTTAAGAATACTACACAACTTTAGATTACTGTAATAGTAATTAACTATAATTAAAAAAGCATCACTCCCAAAAGAAGTGATGCTTTTTTAATAACTGAATAACAGATTAATATTATTTCATCATAGGTAATATAACCAGTTTGAATAGCATTACCATTAAACCAATTAGAAAAATAAATATGGAAATTCTGTTCATTCCATGCATATACCCAAGCCATTTATCTTTAGGTTTACTCTTATCTCTTTTTTTGATAAATAAATATTCGGCAAACTGATCTACTATTTTCATAACCCTTATTTGCGGCAAAAGTAAGATAAATCAACAGCAAAGAATTTTGTTAAATAATAAGCACTTTGTTTTAACAAACATGGTAGAGCCCATCAATTATTTTTGCATAAATTATTTATAGATGAAAAAGGGTACGCTTATTTTTAATGCATTAGTAGCTGTAGCTATTATCATATTGTTTGTTCTTCATTTTTGTGGGAACAATACCAGCTGCAAAACCAGTACTGCCGCAGTAGCAAATGGATCGGCTAAAGGAAGCTTTAAAATAGCTTATTTTGATATGGATTCAGTTCAAAACAATTATACTTTTTATAAAGAAGTTGCTAAAGAACTAACTGAATCTGAACAAAAGAAACGTTCTGAACTAATGAACAAGAAGAATGAGAACGTAAATAAACTGAAAGAATACCAACAAAAAGGGGCTAGTATGAGTCAGGCAGATATGGCTAAGGCTCAACAGGATCTTGCTCAAAGAGATCGTGATTATCAGATGGCAGAACAAATGAAAGCTTCTGAAATGCAGGATGAAAGCTTCAAGAAACTGCATGAAGTGAAAAAACGTATAGAAGAATATCTAAAAGATTACAATAAAGACAAGGGTTATTCTTACATCATTACCAACTCTTCAGAGTTGATTTATTATAAGGATAGTGTGTATAATGTCACTACCGATATTATCAAAGGATTGAACCAGGTATATAAAAAGAAATAGACTATATATATTTCTCCTATCTTCATCCCGTTTAACCAACGGGATTTTTTTATGCAGGATAATTCATTAAAGCAAAGTTTAGGTTTGTGGGATGCCACCATGATTGTTGCAGGCAGCATGATTGGGTCGGGTATTTTTATAGTTAGTGCCGATATGCTAAAGGATGTAGGCAGTAGTGGCTGGCTGATTGCAGCATGGGTCATTACGGGCTTTATGACCATTACTGCGGCATTGAGTTATGGCGAATTGAGTGCCATGTTTCCCAAAGCAGGTGGCCAGTATGTATACCTTAAAGAAGCCTACAATCCACTGGTTGGATTTATGTATGGCTGGAGCTTTTTTGCGGTAATTCAAACAGGAACTATAGCAGCCGTGGGTGTTGCCTTCAGCAAGTTTGCTGGTTACTTCTTCCCTATTTTGGAATTGAAAGATGAAAATATTTTATATCAGGCGGGGTTCTTTAAACTATATCC
>CANFLJ010000269.1 GCA_947447815.1 Chitinophagaceae bacterium
AATTCTTCGACGATCCTAATAGCATCACAGAAGATGAAATGCACGAAGCAATCCGTAAGGCTTGTATCGATCTTAGTATCGTTCCTATGATGTGTGGTTCTTCTTTCAAAAACAAAGGAGTTCAAACCGCACTTGATGCAGTTTGTCGTTACCTGCCTTCTCCTATTGATGTAGAAGATATTTCTGGGGTTAATCCTGATACTGGCGAAACCGTTACAAGAGCTCCTAATGCAAAAGAACCTTTTGCTGCATTGGCTTTCAAAATCATGACCGATCCTTTCGTTGGTCGTCTTGCATTCTTCCGTTGCTATAGCGGTCACTTAGATGCTGGTTCTTACGTGTTAAACGTACGTTCTGGTAAAAAAGAGCGTATCAGCCGTATCATGAAGATGTTTGCTAACAAGCAGAATCCAGTTGATTTCATCGAAGCTGGTGATATCGCTGCTGCGGTTGGTTTCAAAGAAATTAAAACAGGAGATACTTTATGTGATGAGAAATTCCCTATCACATTGGAGAATATGTTTATTCCAGAACCAGTTATCGCAATTGCTGTTGAGCCTAAAACGCAGGCAGACGTTGAGAAAATGGGTATGGCTATCGCTAAGTTAGTAGAAGAAGATCCTACATTACGTGTAAATACCGATGAAGATACTGGTCAGACTATCTTACGTGGAATGGGTGAGCTTCACCTGGAAATCATCATCGACCGTTTACGTCGTGAGTTTAAGGTAGAAGTTAACCAAGGTGCACCAATGGTGGCTTACAAAGAGTGTTTTGGTCTTACTGTTACACACCGTGAAGTATTGAAAAAACAATCGGGTGGTCGTGGTAAGTTTGCGGATATTCAATTTGATCTTGGTCCTGCTGATGAAGAGTGGATTAAGGAAAATGAAGGAAAGAGCTTCCAGTTTGTAAATGATATTCATGGTGGATCTGTACCTAAGGAGTTCCACGCAGCTATTCAAAAAGGATTCGAAACCTCTATGAATACTGGTATATTAGCTGGTTACCCGGTTAATAACATGAAAGTAAGAATATTTGATGGTAGCTACCACGATGTGGATAGTGATGCCATGAGCTTTGAGCTTTGTGCTAAAGGCGGTTACCGTGAAGCTGGACGTAAGGCTAAACCAACCTTGTTGGAGCCTATCATGAAAGTGGAAGTACTTACCCCAGATCAATACATGGGAGATGTTACCGGTGATTTGAACAGAAGAAGAGGTATGCTGGAAGGAATGGATAGCCGTGCTAACCTACAGGTTATCAAAGCTAAAGTTCCATTAAGCGAAATGTTTGGTTATGTTACGCAATTGCGTTCATTATCTTCAGGACGTGCAACTTCTACCATGGAGTTCTCTCATTACAATCAAGCCCCTAACAATATTGCTGAAGAAGTAATAGCGAAGAACAAGGGTAAAGTGAAAATCGAAGATTAATCTAATTAGCTAATTTGATAATATGCTAATGTGCTAGTGAAATACATTTGAAAGCATATATCATTGAAGCATAAAGATCGTTTTCATAGTTTTATTTTTTTTACTGCGGATATCTCCTAGAGATGTCCGCAGTTTTTTTATGGCTATAAACAATATGTAGGGATGTCCAAAGCCATTTATACTAAATTCATTTTCAAATCATCAAATTATCACATTATCAAATTTGTTTTGTATTTCCCCATTCTATTTCCAGTCTTAATAAAGTAGCCTATTAAAAGATAGCAGGTACTTCATTTTTTGTGATTGATGGATTTGTTTATTAAACATAATCATGCAAAAGGGGCATATTTTAAGGCCTCTATATCCATTTGTATAGATACATTGCTAACTTCTACAGTCAATGTATTTGTTTAAATAGATAGGCTACCACATCTTACAACTACTATATTCATATAAAGTACTATGTAGCTAACAATTGCACTCTATCAAACCAAATGGATATAAACTCTGCAATACATTACAAAAGATAAATTCAAATACTTTGATACGTTGTTGTTAGTTACAACTATAATAATTATTAGAATATACTTGCTGCTGAGTATAGCAACTTCTACATCAAATACAATTTGTTTGTTGCAGAACATTGCAACATGCTTATTAAGGCGAAGATTAACCTTGTAGAACTGTACAACATTCAATAATAAATGAAATACAATGTTGTATAGTACTGCGTAGCTGAAATCTAATCCTAAAAAAAGGATGTAAGGTTATGCAACTTTAAAATTCAATACGTTTGATACGATAAAGTAGTTAGAGATAGTAATATCAAATCCTAATAAGTCGGAATACCATATGGCAAATCTGTATGTAAAATGAAGCTCCTCACGGTATAGCTTACCAAAATGCAAGTTATTACTCGTTACAGCCTTTGTCTGTGACGTAATTTATTGCAGCTGAGTTTACTTAGTCTGAACAAAGTATAACAAGCGATAATGATAACTCCGATTATATTTTTAAGCAGTTGTAAGTTGAGGGTTAATTAAACTACATTTGTAAAAATGTTTTTATGCCGGTACTTTCTATGTTTTATGGTATTATAATTAGAATGTTTTATTATGATAATAAACAACATAACTTACCGCATATACATATTGAATATGGAGAGTTTAATGCAGTAGTTACCATAAATGAAGGAAATTTGATAGAGGGTGATTTTCCAAAAGATAAATTAAAACTGGTACAGGCATGGATTGAAATACACAAAGATGAGTTGAAAGCTAACTGGAAACTGGCTATAGAAGGTCAAAATATTTTTAAAATTGATGCTTTAAAATAATAACATGAAAACTTTATCTGCAGTAAAGGCATTGGAAAATTACAAGCTACAATGCATTTTTGATGATGGCACTAAAAAGGTGGCCGATATAAGCGTATATCTGGATGCACCTGCCTTTGTACCATTAAAGCAAAAAGAAGTTTTTAAAAAAGTAAGTAATGAGAACTACTTTGTGGAATGGAAGGATTGTGAAGTTGATTTAAGTGCCGATACGTTATGGCATATTGGTGTAGATATGGAATAATGCTTATTAACTAAATTGATAACTTTCTGTTGAATCCAATAGAATAAAAAAATTAAACACCTAAGGATTAGAATTAAAAAGCAAGAAGATTGGAACCTGCAGGTTTGCCCCTTCTCGGAAGATCTTAGTTAAAGAACACGGTGTCACTCGTCACCTAACTATGTCCCTTCATCTGCTGCTAATATTCTTTTATTTCCTTCATTAAACCTAAAACCCTTATTTTCATTTCCTAAAATTGCCAGATGAAGTCATTTACTATCGAAGAAATATGCAGCAAGATCAACGGTGTTTTGCTGGGTCATACCTCCACTGCCATTACGGGGCCAGAACAAATAGAATATGCCACCGACCAACAGATAACCTTTATTGGTAATAGAAAGTTTGCAAAACTCTGGGATACTTCTAAAGCCTGTGCAGTAATAGTAAACGATAACATAGATCTTTTACCTGCCGAAAACAGGGCGGTAATAAAGGTAAAGAATGCTGATATTGCCATGTCGGATGTGCTGGATATGTATATGCCCGAATCGCCTGTATTTGAGGAGATGATACATCCTTCTGCCGTTATACATCCTGCTGCCAGCATTGGCGAGGGCGTAAAGATTGGTGCTGGATGCTATGTAGGTAAGAATGTAGTGCTTG
>CANFLJ010000270.1 GCA_947447815.1 Chitinophagaceae bacterium
GTAGAAAATACTAGTCAGTTTGAAGAGGTATTAAAGGTGCTGAATAAACAAACTCCAAGGTTATATAATATAGCATCTACCCTTACTACTCAATCGGGAGAAGTACATATTACTGTTGCAATGGATGAATTTGATGTAAATGGAGAAACAAAGAAAGGAGTCTGTTCTGCTTATATAAATAACCTAGCAGAAAATGATATAGTTTCTTTTTTTGTGCAACGAAATAAGCGATTCAGATTACCGGCTCCCGATAAAAATATTATCATGGTAGGTCCTGGTACTGGTATTGCCCCATTCCGTTCTTTTTTATACGAAAGAGATGCAACAGGTGCCACCGGACAGAACTGGTTGTTCTTTGGCGAGGATCATTTTACCACCGATTTCTTATATCAAACCGAAATACAGAACTGGTTTAATACAGGAGTGTTGAATAAAGTAAATGTAGCCTTTACAAAAGACCATCCTGTGGCATATAATGTGCATCATAAAATGAAAGAACAAGCATCGGAAATATATACATGGCTGCAGGAAGGTGCCTACTTTTATTTGTGTGGAGAAAAAGCGCCAATGGGGGTAGAAGTAGAAAAAACTTTGATAGAAATAATAGCAGAGCAAGGCAAGACTGACATAGAAGAAGCATGGAAAACCTTTAATGCATGGAAGGAAGAAGGAAGGTATATTAAGGACGTTTATTAGAAAGGGTTTAATTAAGAATTAAAAATTAAATATTAAGAATAAAAGGCAGTGGGTGTTCGTAGGAAATAGGAATTGAAAATAAAGAAATACAAATCATGGGAGAGCAGCAAAATTTATCAGCGATAGAAAGAATAAAAGTAAACAGTGATAGTCTTAGAGGTACCATTGTTGACAGTATTCAGGATGAAATAACAGGATCTATCAGAGAAGATGATCAGGCTGTGATAAAATTTCATGGAATGTATCAACAGGATGATAGAGACCTGAGAGCGGAACGTGCAGAGAGCAAGCTAGATAGATTATATTCCTTTATGATCAGACTAAGATTACCGGGTGGATTCTTAAAGCCTGAACAATGGGTTGCGGTACATGAAATTGCTGGTGAACATTCTACTGGCGTGATAAAAATTACCACTCGTCAGACGGTACAATTGCATGGTCTTTTAAAATCAGATATTAAACCTACTATACAATCTTTTAATCAGGCAGCATTAGATTCTATTGCTACCTGCGGAGATATAAACAGAAATGTATTATGCAGTTCACATCCTAAACAATCTCCATTGCATGCCGAGATATTTGCTTATGCAGATGAGATCAGTAAACTGCTGATGCCAAAGACAAAAGCCTACTATGAAATATGGCTGGATGAAGAAAAAATAGTAGACAAAAAAGACGAAGAAGATCCATTATACCAGGATAGATACTTACCCAGGAAATTTAAAATAGCAATTGCCATACCACCGAATAATGATGTGGATGTATTTGCGAATGATCTGGGATTAATTGCTATAGTAGAAGATAATAAACTGAAAGGATTTAATATAGCAGTAGGAGGCGGATTATCAGCTACTCATGGTAATACAGAAACCTATCCAAGACTGGCAACAGTAATTGGTTTTTTGGATACTAAAGAGAAATTATTTAAAGCAATTTATGAAGTTGTAACTATACAACGCGACTATGGAAACAGAAGTGACCGTAAGTTGGCAAGACTGAAATATACACTGGATAAATATGGCGTGGAATGGTTTAAAAAAGAACTGGAAAATAGAATAGGTTTTGAACTGGAGGCAGAAAAGCCATATTTATTTACAGAAAGAACCGACTATTACGGATGGCTTCAAAGCCAAGATGGATTATGGTACTATACTGTTTATTCAGAAAACGGAAGAGTATTGGATGATGAGCATGCTGCTACCAAATCTGCCCTATTGGAAGTAGCAAAAACAGGTAAAGCCAACTTTAGATTTACTTGCAATCAGAATGTAATTCTTAGTGATATACAAACGGAAGATAAAGGGGTGATAAATGAAATACTGGAACGCTATAATGTAGTAAAAAGAACAGAAGGCAGTAGTGTGGTAAGAAGAAATTCTATGGCCTGTGTAGCATTTCCTACCTGTCCTTTAGCATTGGCAGAAGCACAACGTTATTTACCTACCTTGATAGATAAAATAGAACCCATGCTGGAGAAACATGCATTGGATAAAGAAGAGATTATTATCCGTATGACAGGATGTCCTAATGGATGCGGAAGATCTTCTGTATCGGAAGTAGGATTGATAGGCACTGCTTATGGAAAATATAACTTGCATATTGGGGGCGATAGAGAAGGCTTAAGATTGAATAAATTGTACAAAGAAAATATAGAGGAAGCAGCTATTTTAGCGGAGCTTGATGCTCTTTTAGGTCTATATAAAATAGAAAGAAAAGGAAAGGAAAGCTTTGGGGATTTTACCCATAGAAAAAATATTTATAAAGAAATATTATAAACATACCAATTATGTAGGGAATGTTATTATATTTGCAAATAATCAGAAGAAACGATATTGTATATCATGCAAAAACTATACACTTTATTATCTCAATTTGTTTCCATGTTCATTATGCCTGAAAAGGCATCTAATTCATCTTGTCCATACCTGGACTAATATAAATAATCAACAAAAAATACAGCATCAAGAAAG
This sequence comes from Chitinophagaceae bacterium, assembly GCA_947447815.1. Lineage (GTDB taxonomy): Bacteria > Bacteroidota > Bacteroidia > Chitinophagales > Chitinophagaceae > CANFLJ01. The sequence continues at coordinate 2,667 of CANFLJ010000270.1, forward strand.
CTTCATCAATTAAAGTAGCTTAACTTTTTTGAAATAATCATATAACAGGAAAACTTATAAACTAAAAACATACTAAATTGGTAGAGAATTATGAAAAATGCAACCATCATTACATTATTCACATTATTAGGATTCTCCTTTTCTGCTTATTCGCAGGAAGGGTTCCTGATCTCCGGCAAAATAATTGATTCATTAAATAAAGATGCTATCAGCGGAGCAAGTATAAAATTAAAAGGAACCAAGAAGCTGGCAATAGCAGCCGCGGATGGTTCATTCCAATTAAAAATATTACAGAAGCTTCCTATTACATTAGTAATATCTTCTGTAGGTTTCAAGGAACAGGAATTTCAATTAACAGACAAAACTTCTTCTCTTTCATTTGCCCTCAATGCACAGAACATATATTCAGGACAAGTGGTTGTTTCTGCATCAAGGGTTTCGGAAAATATCTTAAAATCGCCGGTGTCTATAGAGAAGCTGAGTCTTACGGCCATAAAAGAATCGCCTTCTCCATCTTTTTATGATGCAATTGAAAATATAAAAGGGGTTCAGGCTACTACATTAAGTCTTGGCTTTAAAGTATACAATACCCGTGGCTTTTCGGGAACAACTAACTCTCGTTTTTTACAAATGGTAGATGGAGTAGACAATATTTCTCCTGGTATTGGCGCGCCTGTTGCTAATGCAGTAGGACCTACTGAACTGGATATAGAAAGTGTGGAATTAATTCCTGGAGCCGCCTCTGCAGTGTATGGTTTAAATGCTATAAACGGCATTTCTAATCTTAAAACAAAAAGCCCTTTCAAGTATCAAGGCATAAGTGTATATCAAAGAACAGGAGTTAATCATATAGATGGCAAATATTTACCTGCTTCTTTATATTCTGAGACATCAGTAAGGTTTGCAAAAGCATTTGGAACCCATTTTGCATTTAAAATAAACGGTTCCTATTCACAAGGAAAAGATTGGGTGGCTGATGATAGAACCGATCA
>CANFLJ010000271.1 GCA_947447815.1 Chitinophagaceae bacterium
GACTTTAAACTTCCACTTACAGGATGGGTGCTATCTTTCAATACGCTATCCTGACGTTTGTATTCGCTCAATTCATATTCATATTCAGATTTCAAAGAATCTTCTACATAACGTTGTAATATTGTATCTACTTTTTGAATGCCAGGCATTAATCCAAGTACACTTTCTTCATCGAAAGAACCGATTTTAATCTGGGCTTTAGTAGTAGTTGAAAACATAAAAGTTGCTATGAAGGCAACAGAAACCAGAAGAACTTTTTTCATTTTAATTTTTATTTGATATTTAGTTGAATGTTCCAGTCAATCTTAATTTATAGATTGAATATTTTTATTAAATTTTTATTTATTACAATAATTTCACCCCCATTTCCCTCAATACATCATCACTTTTATCCAGTTTAGGGTCGGCAAATATAACAGTAATTCCTTCACTTTTATCCAGAATGAAATCGTACCCCCTGGCAACGGCTAATTTTTGAATGGCTGTAAATATTTTATCCTGAATAGGTTTTACAATTCTTTGTCTTTGTTTAAACAGGTCGCCATCATAACCAAAACGTTTTCTTTGAAGGTCTCTGATATCTTTTTCTTTATTAGCAATTTCAGCTTCACGTTTCTTTTTCAGCTCCTCGCTCAACATATATTGTTCTACCTCAAAATCCTTGTTCATTTTATCCAGCTCAGCCTGCTTGTCGTCTATTTCCTTCTGCCATTGATCGCTCAATAGTTGCAGTTTCTTATCAGCATCTACATATTCAGGTATCTTGCTAAGAATATATTTAGTATCAATGATGGCATATCGCTGAGCATTAATGCCTGAATTGACAAACAGTACAATTCCGAACAGTAAAACAAGATATTTCTTCATAAACATATATTTAATATGGCAAATTTATTCTGGCTCAAACCCTAACATGAAGGTGAAACGGGAGATATCTTTGATAGAAGCCCCTGGAGTATATCTATCTAATCCTAAACCGTAATCAAACCCAAGTAAACCAAACATAGGAAGGTAAAAACGCATACCTATACCTACAGAACGTCTTAATTTGAAAGGATTGTAGTCTTTAGTGCTATACCATCCATTGGCAGCTTCGAAGAAAGCCAAACCATAAATAGTACTTCCCGCACTTAAACTAAGTGGATAACGCATTTCCAGTACATATTTATTAAACATTGTAAAGTACTGAGAAGCACTGGACTGATCGGGATTGACCGTAGGATTGGAAGACTGATAAACAGGATATCCTCTTTGTGCAATGATATCATACCCAAGTAATGCATACTGATTGCTTAAACCAGCATCACCCACCTGAAATCTTTCGAAAGGTGATATCTGTAAAGAAGAATTGTATCGGCCAAGGAAACCATACTTAGCAGCAACTTTCAATATTAATTGCTTACGATCTTCTCCCGTAGGTTTAGAAAGAGGCAAGAAAAACTCTGTATTAAATCTCCATTTGTGATATTCTATCCATTTATATGGATTAGATTCTTTAGCCACATTGGTATTGAAGGTAGAATATGGAGGCGTAAACTGTACACTCAAATTTAAGTTGGAACCTCCGGTAGGAAACTGTGGACTTCCAGTAGCAGAAGAACGCTGAACAGCTAATTTTATGTTCAGGTTATTGGAATTACCATTATTAAATCCTGGCAAATTGATTCTATCTATATAGTAATCTTTCAAGGTATATAAGGTATAACTAAGCCCTGCAGACATAGAGAAATAATCATCAGGCCATTTCAATTGTCTACCAAGACTAATAGAAGTACCCGTAGTTTCTAAGAATGAGGGATTGCTATTATTTGAAACAGTACCCGTTAATACATTATATGAATTGGAATATTTCATATCATATACGGAGAAAGTAAGTGAGTTTCTTTTTTTACCACCTAACCAAGGTTCTGTAAAAGAGAAATTATACGATCTGTAGGCAGTACCATTACTCTGGAATCTAAGCGATAGTTTTTGTCCATCACCCATTGGCAAAGGATCCCATGCTTTTCTTTTAAATATATTTTTAGCAGAAAAATTATTGAAACTAACCCCTAAAGATCCGGTAAGACCGATATTACCACCCCAACCAGCACTCAGTTCCAGCTGATCGCTCGATTTTTCTTCCAGCTGCCAGGTTACATCTACTGTACCGTCATCCGGATTAGGAACCACTTGAGGATTTATTTTTTCCTGGTTAAAATAGTTTAACTGAGAAAGCTCTCTTACTGTACGCATCAGATCTGCACGACTGAATTTTTCACCAGGTAGAGTTCTAAGCTCTCTTCTGATTACGTATTCCTTGGTTTTATCGTTCCCTACAATTTTTACATTTTTCCATACTGCTTGCGGACCTTCTGTCATTTTGATTTCAAAATCGATGGTATCATTGTATACAGCAGTTTCGGTAATTTCGGTACGGAAGAACAAGTATCCATCATCCATATATAAGCTAGCGATATCGCTACCTTCAGGAGCACCACCTTTACCTAATCTTTTATTCAGCAGCTCTAGGTTATAAATATCTCCCTTTCTGATACCCATGATTAAAGTAAGCAAAGAATCGGGGTATTTAGTATTCCCTTTCCAGCTGATATTACCAAAGCGGTATTGTTTTCCTTCGCTTATTTTTACGTGGATATTAAAGTTACCTTCTTCATTCAGCTTTTTGTATTTATCTACAATCACCGCATCACGATAACCAATAGAGTTATAATAATCCACCAATTTCTCTAAGTCTTCATTGTACTTTGTTTCATTGAACTTAGATGATCTAAAATAATGAAATCTAAAATAAGGATTCAAAACCTTACCGGTTTTAGAGATGGTAAGGTAACCTCTCTCTTTTAGGTACTGATCGAAAGTATATTTCTTAGACGAAATATATAAACCAGTATCTGAAGGTGGGTAGAAGGTAAATCTGGACTTTTCTCTTGTTTCTTTAAATTGCTTTTTCAATCTGGATTCTTCGATAGAATTGCCAGAGAATGTAATATTTTCTACCCTTACTTTGTTTCCTTTATCTACATTGAAGATTAATAGAACAGCATTTCCGAGAGAACTATCTTTTTCCTGACGAGGATATACCTGAACGTTGTAAAAGGACTTTTCAGCGTAAAATTTCAAGATCGCTTCTTTGGCAGAACGGATAGAATTTTCTGTAACGATGTGCCCTGTAAATAATCCAACCTTTAGTTTAAGATCGTCTTTATCTCCTTTAGAAATATTCTCAAAATCGAATCTTCCTAATCTAGGGCGTTCGGTTACTGCAATCTCCACACTAATATTATTTCCCTCCAGATTAGTGATATAAACCTCTACATTGCTAAAATAATTCTGTCCCCAAAGTTTGTTGATTGCCCTTGCGAAGTTATCCCCACCAGGAATCGTTACTTCGTCTCCAACGTTAAGGGTTGAGATAGAAATAAGCAGATTTTCGTCAAAATAGTGATTGCCGGAGGTCTTAATAGAAGCAATTTTGTATTTCTTGGGCTTCCCTGTAAACATATTTACCATATCTGCCTGAATGGATGTAACGGCAGGGACTGAATCCACCTGAGCATTACCCACTGCATGGAATAATAGCGCTAAGAATGGTAAAACAATATATTTGAAAGCTTTAGAATGCTGCATCTTCCTTTTTAA
>CANFLJ010000272.1 GCA_947447815.1 Chitinophagaceae bacterium
TGTTAGAAATAACAAAGTGAAGCGAAAACGAACTAATTAAACATATCATTATATATCTGGAATGGCTAAAAATTTATTGATAGTGGAGTCCCCGGCTAAAGCTAAAACCATCGAAAAGATTCTGGGTAAGGAATTCGAGGTACATAGTTGTTATGGCCACATTCGTGATCTGGAAAAAGACGAGATGGGTATAGATGTAAACAATCATTTTAAACCCCGATATATTGTTCCCGACGAAAAACTAAAGGTGGTAGCAGATTTAAAACGTCTTGCAGCAAAAGCTACAGATGTTTGGCTAGCATCGGATGAGGATCGGGAAGGGGAAAGTATCAGCTGGCATCTGGCTGAAGTACTAGGCCTTGACCCGCTGACTACCAAACGTATTGTATTTCACGAGATTACTGCCCCTGCTATTAAAAAAGCTGTAGCTAACCCTCGTATTATTAATATGGATCTGGTAAATGCTCAACAAGCAAGAAGAGTATTAGACCGATTGGTAGGTTTTGAATTGAGTCCTGTTCTTTGGCGCAAGATAGGTCGTCAGGGAGGGTTAAGTGCTGGAAGAGTGCAAAGTGTTGCTGTAAGATTAATTGCGGAGAGAGAAAGAGAAATAAACCGCTTTGATGCTTTAAGCAGCTATAAAGTAGAAGCATTGTTTACTTCCAGAGATATCAACGGTAAATCGCTGAACTTTAAAGCCGAATTGCCAGAAAGAGTAAATGAACAATCTGGTGCGCAACAATTTCTGGAAAGTTGTAAAGGAGCAAAATATAAAGTAGCTGATATAAATGTTAGACCTGCCAGAAGAAGCCCTGCGGCACCTTTTACTACCTCTACATTACAACAGGAAGCTTCCCGCAAACTGGGATATGGTGTAAGTAAAACCATGTTGCTGGCTCAAAGGCTTTATGAAAGTGGTAAAATCACTTACATGAGAACAGATAGCATCAACCTGAGTGAAACTGCACTGGATGATATCAGAAATGAAATTACCAACAGCTATGGTAGTAAATACTATCAAAGCAGAAAGTATAAGAACAAAAATGATTCGGCACAGGAAGCTCACGAAGCAATTCGTCCTACCTACATGAATGATAAGACCATTGAAGATACAGATGCAAAACGTTTGTACGAACTGATCTGGAAACGTACTATTGCTTGCCAGATGAGTGATGCTGAGTTTGAAAAAACGACTGCTAAAATAGATATCTCCACCAATAAAGCGCAATTAGCTGCTAGTGGTGAAGTATTGAAATTTGATGGGTTCTTAAAGGTATACTACGAAGGTAGAGATGAAGAAGAAGAGGCTGATAGCGACGATGATAATGCAGTATTGCCTCCATTAAAGGTTGGAGAGATACTGGAGATGAGAGAAATGATGGCGACCGAAAAATTCACCCGTCCTGCTGCTCGTTATACAGAAGCTTCTTTAGTAAAGAAACTGGAAGAATTAGGAATAGGCCGTCCATCTACTTATGCTCCTACAATTTCTACTATTGTAAAAAGAAACTACGTAGAAAAAAGAGATAAGGAAGGCGTAAAGCGTACTTATACCATATTGAGTTTATCTCCGGCTAATGAAATAAGAAAATCAATTTCATCTGAAGTGGTTGGTACTGAGAAAGGAAAAATGTTTCCTACCGATTTAGGGTTGGTGGTTACTGATTTCTTGGTAGCTAATTTTGAAAAGGTAATGAACTTTAAGTTTACTGCCCATATAGAAGAAGAATTTGATGAAATAGCTACGGGTAAAATGAAATGGAGTGAAATGATTCAGGACTTTTACAAGCCTTTTCATTTAACTATTGAAGATACTTTAGAAAATGCGGAGAGAGCTACCGGAGGAAAAGATTTGGGGGTGCATCCTGAAAGCGGTAAAAAGATTACTGCCCGTATGGGTAAGTTTGGACCAATGGTTCAGATTGGTGCATCTGAAGATGAAGAAAAGCCTAAGTACGCTAAGCTAAAATCTAACCAGAGTATTGAAACAATTACTTTGGAGGAGGCTCTTGAGTTGTTTAAAATGCCTAAAGTTATTGGTGAACATGAAGGTAATGAAGTAACTATTAATATAGGTAGATTTGGTCCGTTTGTAAAGTGTGGCGATCAGCTTGCTTCTTTACCAAAAGGGGCCGATCTGGATACCATAGATATGGAACAAGCTCTTGAATTTATCAATCAAAAGGCAAAAGATGAAGCTCCTGTAGCGTTCTATCAGGATTTGCCTGTAACTAAAGGTAAAGGAAGATTTGGACCATTTATCAAGTGGAACGATTTGTATGTGAATGTAACTAAAGCCTATAATTTTGATCATCTTACACAAGAGAATATCGAAGAGATGATAGAAAAGAAACTGGAAAAAGAAGCAAACAGATTCATTTCACAATGGCCTGCTGAAAAAATTTCTATCGAAAATGGACGTTGGGGTGCTTATATACGCTTTGGTAAACTAATGCTGAAGATTACCAAGAAAGCAGATGATACCAAGTATACTCCTGAAGAAATTGCGGTACTTACATTAGAAGACGTAAAAAAGATGATTGAAGCGCAGGTACCTAATGCATTTGCCAAGAAAGCTAAGGCTGCGGCCAAACCAAAGGCTGCTGCTAAAAAGAAATAAGTTTAAACTACGGCGTCAAGCTTTAAAATAAGGAGAGGTTAATACAAGTACTTTTAATTAAGTTGTTGTATTAACCTTTTTCTTTGTAACAAATTAATTCCATAAAGTATGAACTCTTCAAAATTATTGTCGCTTATTACATTCTTGTTTATGATATATACTGCCGATGCTCAGGATGCTCCTCATATAAAGATTTATGAAGGCAAAGTATTTAATGCTGTAGAATCTCCTTTAAAAGAAGAAATAGTAGATGGTAGAGTGTATCATGTAATAGAACCGGAGTTTATAGCCTATTTTCCAGAGAAACAGGACAGTTTGCATACTTCGGTTATCATTTTTCCTGGAGGTGGTTATGCCCGTTTGGCAATGGGGCATGAAGGACTGGAGTTGGGTAAGGCATTTAATAAGCTGGGTATAACAGTATTTGTTCTTAAGTACAGGTTGCCAAATGATAGTAGTATGGTTAATAAATCGTTTGTGCCATTAGCAGATGCTCAGCAAGCTATACATTTTGTTAGAAAAAATGCGCAGAAGTGGAATCTTAATCCTACAAAAATAGGGGTAATGGGTTTCTCGGCAGGAGGGCATCTTGCGGCTTCTTTATCTACACTTTATAACTATGATAATCATCATTATAACGATAGTATCAGTCTACGCCCTGATTTTTGTGTGCTTGGTTATCCAGTAATTTCTTTCAGAGATAGTGTGGCTCATTCCGGGTCGAAAGCAAGATTGGTAGGTAAAAAAGCAACGGAAGAAATGGTGAAACTGTTTTCGTGCGATGAACAGGTAAATGCTAATACGCCTCCAACATTAATACTGGTAGCGGCAGATGATAAAACAGTACCTGCTATTAACAGTAAGCTCTATTACGAAGCATTGTTAAAGAATAAAGTACCTGCGGAGATTCATATCTTTCAGAATGGGGGACATGGCTTTGGTCTTAATCTGCCTGGAGGATTTACCTGGGTAGATATTTTTAAGAGATGGATAGTGAATAATAAGTTTTAATCGTGAAA
>CANFLJ010000273.1 GCA_947447815.1 Chitinophagaceae bacterium
CAGCCTGGAAAACCAACACCCCAAGGACTTTTCCAACGCATAATATGTTCTGGCGCTGCATTCTTCCAGAGAGCAAAATCGTTCTTGTTTCTTTTTTCTTCCTGATTATCCAGTTCTCTGGTGGTCTCTAATTGTTCTTCAATATTCCTGCCACTCAGCATTCCATATGGAAGCCCCTTTTTAGAATAGTCAGTATTATATTTTTCTACGTCAAAGTAAACCGATCCATTGGCAACATAAGCATATCCATCTGCAATGATTTTTTCAATCATGTTTATCTGCTCTACAATGTGTCCCGTAGCAGTTGGTTCTATGCTAGGCTCCAGGTTATTAAACTCCTTCATAGCCCAATGAAACAATCCAGTATACTTATGTACCAGCTCCATTGGCTCCAGTTTCTCCAGAATAGCCTTTTTGCTGATCTTATCTTCGGCTTCTCTTCCTTCCTCTTCAAAGTGACCAGCATCGGTAATATTACGCACATACCTTACCTTATATCCAAGTTTCTGTAAATAGCGATTCAGCACATCAAAAGTGATGTAAGGACGGGCATGACCAAGATGGCTTTCACCGCTTACAGTAGGTCCGCATACATACATTCCCACATGTCCTGCAGTAATCGACTTAAATTCTTCTTTGCTTCTGGTAAGTGTATTATATAGTTTTAAGCTCATGAAAATCCCTCTAAATATTGAGCTGCAAATGTAAATGCTAAAGAGTAAAGAAATGCAAGGAAATATATGGAGACCGGATATTGACTTTAAAGCAAAAGTTGCTGGTTACCGGTAACTAGTAACTGGCAACTACGATATTGACTCCGCTTCTACTGTTTTTACTTTTGCCTTTTTACTTTTTAATTTGAAACACTTTTTACTTAACCTTTGCAGCATGCATATCGATATCATTACTGCGGTTCCCGATTTACTGGACGGTCCATTTACCCATAGCATTCTGAAGAGAGCAACAGATAAGGGGCTTTTAAAAGTAGAATTACACAACCTACGCGACTGGGCCATCAACAAACATGGTCAGATAGACGATTATCAGTATGGTGGTGGTGCTGGTATGGTAATGATGTGCGAGCCTCTGGCAAATGCAATAGATCATTTACAAACCATCAGAACCTACGACGAAATAATCTACCTTACTCCAGATGGTAAAACTTTAAACCAGCAAACCGCTAATCAGCTTTCTCTGAAAGGAAATCTATTAATGATTTGTGGTCATTATAAAGGCATCGACCAACGTATACGGGATCATTATGTAACCCTGGAAATATCCATTGGCGATTATGTATTAAGCGGAGGAGAGCTAGCGGCCGCCGTATTAGTCGATTCTATTGGCAGACTAATACCGGGTGTTTTAAACGATGAAACATCTGCCCTGTTCGACTCTTTCCAGGACAATTTATTAGCTCCACCTGTTTATACCCGTCCAGCCGAATTCAGAGGGTGGAAAATACCCGATATACTAATTCAGGGCGACCTAAAGAAAGTAGATGAATGGCGTTTTGAACAGTCCTTAGCCAGAACAAAAGCACTAAGACCCGATCTGTTGAAGAATGAGGAACAATAATGATTAACGAATTACAGATTAGCGAATTAGCGGATTAAAACAGAATACAACTACCGCAGAGAAAGGAGGAAAAGAGTTAATATATTTAGGAAGACACACTATTCCTGTATTCATTTTCAAATCATCAAATCATCAAATTATCAAATTATCACATTATTTTGTGCCTGTATTACTTTGTGCCTTTGTGCCCTGTTGCCTCTGTGCCTTCTTCCTCACACTTCAACCAATCCAGATATTTTTTAGCATCAGGGGTATAGCCTACTGGATGATTCACCAGTTGACCTTTAGCATTAATAATAGCATACAAAGGTTGTGTGTTCTGATGAAAATTCTCTGCTTCAAAGGTGGCCCATTTATCCCCTACCGAAATGATATCTTTCTTCAATCCATCCTTGGTTTTATAACCATACACCTGTTCTTCGGAAGGCAGTATCTTCTTATCATCTACGTATAAAGAAACCAGTATAAAATGTTCCTGTATATATTGTTTTACAGCAGGATCAGTCCAGACATTTTCCTCCATCTTTCTGCAGTTTACACAAGCCCATCCAGTACAGTCTACCAGTATTGGTTTACCGGTCTGTGCAGAAAGTTTAGAAGCAGCATCAAAGTCATTTATCACGTTAGCTTCCAGCCCTTTGCCTATTACATTATGTTTACCATAAATGCTGTAACTCAATGGTGGCGGAAATCCGCTCAATAAGGAGAGATTAGCATACGGTGTATTGGTTACACCAGGAACAAGGTAAAAACTGAACACGAAAGCCAGCACACCCAATACTTTTCTGGTGCCCGATATTTTCTGTCCTTTATAGTCATGTGGCAATCTCAGCCATCCAAGCAGGTAAGCACCTAATCCTAAGGAAACCAGTATCCATACGCCAAAGAATACTTCTCTTTTCAGTATACCCCAGTGCTGTACCAGGTCGGCATTAGAGAAGAATTTAAAGGCCAGTGCCAGCTCTACAAATGCCAGAAATTTTTTGATAGTATCCATCCAGGCTCCCGATTTTGGCAGCAGATGAAGCCAGCTAGGGAATATAGCAAACAAAGCAAACGGCAATCCCAGCGCTACTCCAAAGCCTGCCATACCAGCACTCAACTGCCAGGCACCCCCATTTATAGCACCTACCAGCAAGGTACCCAGCAATGGACCTGTACACGAAAAAGACACTATAGTAAGGGTAACTGCCATAAAGAAGATTCCTCCAATACTGGTTAACCCACTTTTCGAATCTGCTTTACCTGCAATAGAACTAGGCAGGGATATTTCGAAAAAGCCAAAGAATGAAATGGCAAATACGATGAAGATGATAAAAAATATAATGTTTAAAGTAGGGCTTGTAGAGATATTATTAAACACCTCGGGATTCAGCCCCAGCAAATGAAAAGGCAGGCTTGCCGCTACATATATCAATAGGATAAAGAACCCATAAAGCGACCCATTCCTTACCGCCTCTCGGTGGTTGTGCGACTTCTTGGTAAAGAATGAAACAGTAACAGGAATCATCGGGAATACGCATGGAGTAAACAAGGCTATAAACCCGCCCAGCAACCCTAGCAAAAACACTTTAAATAAGCCGGTAGAATGATGCACTCTATCTTCCACATCTCCACAATTGCTAAGCGGTTGATTTACATCTATACTATTTAGTTTAATGCTGTTGGCAGCCGCTTTATTTTCCGATAAAATAATATCTACCAGTTGTTCCTGTGGCAGAAATGCACCCTGTTTACCCAGGTTAGAAGCAATGGTAAAGCGTATAGTATTTACCTTACCCCTGATGATAACTTTTTGAATAGCCGTAATATCACCACGGTATATGTTTACTTCTTTATTCTCAAATAAAGCATCTTTAATAGTAGTTGCTTGCTGAGGAATAGACAGTGTCCCTACTGGCAATATATCTTTGTTGGCAATTACAAAATGTACATTATCAAGCCCCTCTATACTGGCATTATTCCCATACAGATAAAAATCTTTAGGTACCATGGCATGGGCCGTAATCTGATATACAGAATCATTTTGCTTTACCGCTTCCGCTTTCCA
>CANFLJ010000274.1 GCA_947447815.1 Chitinophagaceae bacterium
AAAATAGGTACAAGGTACTTAAAGTATCCATACACCAAATCAATAAATCAACAATTAATTTGAAGACTATTTTGATTGGTTATTAATTAAGTAAATGGCATTAATGTATTTTCCACCCTTTTATTAGCATAATTAATCCAATGAGCCCTTTAGACTAAACAATAGCAAATTGAAAATAAATTTTGTATGTATTAATTCAAACAAACTTAACAATCTATAAATTCAGTTTTTGCAATTTCAGAAATGATATTCATTTATCCAAATTCACTTGTATAATTTCAAATCCACCGCTCAAAGATTAGTACAAACTTTTCATTTCTTACAATCCACTTCTCAAAGATTTAAATCAACATTCCAAAGATCAAGCAACATTTATGCTTTCTTACAATCTTCATATCAATAATCATATCTCTAAAGTAGATGATCATATTTTTGATAAGGATTATCGTAGTTAGGATAAGGATGATCATAGTTTTGGTAAGGATTCTTATCATCAACATATCCTTTATTGAAATCAACATCCCAAATATTAATTTCTATCGGACTTTTACCCCAAAAAGCCTCCCAAAATCGATGTATTTGTATTCAACGTTAAACAACTTCAACGTTAAACCCTTAAACGACAAAAACTTCTTGAACCTTTCAACCCCCTTAAACTCCTTGAACCCTCACAAAAACAAAAATCCCCCAGTATCTTCCAACACTGAGGGATCTATTTTAAATTCAAAAGTCCTAAAATCGATGTATCGTATTCAACCTTAAACGACTTAAACGTTAAACCTTAAACGACTTAAACTTCTTGAACTTTTGAAACCCCTTAAACTCCTTGAACCCGGCTTTCTCTAAACAATACTCAAAAACTGACTATTAATGTACTTCGCCACTTCAGTCAGGTCATTAGTTTCTTCGTATATCTTCAATTGCCTGTCCGCTCCCGTTCCATTCTCCAGCATTTTATGAATATGTTCTATCGCATGTCTGCTTCCCAGATCATCCAGTACATCATCCACAAAGTCTAGTAGTTCATAAATCAAAGCACGCGTATTAAGCTCCGTTTCTTTACCAAAATCTATCAAAGTACCATCAATACCATAACGTCCCGCACGCCATTTATTCTCATTTATCAAAGCACGCTGATACATGATAAAGTTCATATTCTGATTCCACAACTTATAAAGCTTAGCGCAGATAGCTTGAAACAATGCAGCAATAGCAATAGTCTCATTCACCGTCATAGGAATATCGCAGATACGGAATTCAACAGTATTAAAGAATGGATGCACACGCAAATCCCACCATATCTTCTTCGCGTTATCTATACAATTTGTTTTAATCAGAAGATTCACAAAATTATCATACGCCTCTATGCTCTCAAAGTAATCAGGAATACCAGTACGAGGGAATTTATCAAACACCTTAGTTCTAAAAGATTTATAACCAGTCTTTCTCCCTTCCCAGAACGGCGAATTAGTACTCAAAGCATATACGTGAGGCAGAAAATAACGAGCCGAATTGGCAATATGAATCGCCATTCTTCGGTCTTCCATTCCTACATGCACATGCAACCCAAAAATAAGGTTACTTCTAGCAGCTTCCTGCAGTTCATTCACTATTTGATGATAACGTACATGGTCAGTAATCAATTGACTATGCCACATACTAAAAGGATGCGTTCCAGAAGCGCCCATAGCTAGTCCCAGATTACCCGCAATCTCGGCTATAGTGCCCCTCAATGTTGCTATATCCTGAAAAGCCTCATCTACATTGGCGCATATATCAGTCCCTACTTCTACCACCGCCTGATGCATCTCCGCCTTTACCTTATCCTTCAGTATTTTATGCCCTTCAGTAACTATTTTCTGTTCATGACTCTTTAGTTCCCAGTTCGATGGATCCAGTACCATGTATTCCTCTTCTACCCCTAGGGTAAAATGACGATAAAAAGATGATGCCATAATGTATTGTTTGATAGATGAATAAAGAGGATTACGAGAGTAGGTTGCAGTACCTCGTAATCCTGATAGAAGTATTATTTATACAATGCTTTTTTAGCACTACTTTTCTTTATGTATTCTCCCCAGGTAAGATTGTCTTTTCCTGGCTTTTGCGCTTCTGCTTTCTCTATTGCATATGCAGCAGCAGTGTCTACTACCCATGCAAAATTCTCTTCGCCTACGCTTGGTCTGTCTGCATCTGGTGCAGGATTACAGAAGTCAATAGCATAAGGCACTCCATCTCTCAAGGCTAGCTCTACAGTATTAAAATCATAGCCAAGATATTGGTTAATTCTAAGCACAATATCTTCCATTAACTTCAACCTTTCAGCACTTGGCTTAAAGTCAGCTACATATCTTAAATGATGCGGATTACGTGGTTCGTATGGCATTATTCTTACATGCTTTCCACCAATGCAATAACAACGATAGTATTCATCAAATACAATCTCTTCTTGTAGCAACATTACCAGCTGCCCGGTTTCCGAATGCTTCTGAAAAAAATCTGCCTTATCATCTACTCTGTATACATTCTTCCAGCCACCACCAGCAAATGGTTTCATGTATGCAGGAAACCCAACATAGTTAAATATACCATCCCAATCCAGAGGGAATTGTAGATTAGCAAAAGATTCCCCTGTAGTATCATCCGGTAAATCATGAGAAGGAAGTATCACAGTCTTAGGAACAGGAACATCAATCTTAGTTGCAAGACAATTATTAAAAAATTTCTCATCTGCACTCCACCAGAATGGATTATTAATAACTGCAGTTCCACAAAGTGCAGCATTCTTGAGATAAGCACGATAAAAAGGTACATCCTGACTAATACGGTCAATAATTACAGCATATTCTGTAGCTTCTCCCTGCATTACCTTATCTATGGTCACTCTTTCTGCCATAATCCCAGGAATGTTCATACTATTCACTTTCTCAATAAAAGCATCAGGAAAGGTTCTTTCTTTTCCATGTAAAATTCCAATCTTTTTCATTGCATTTAGTTTTAATTATTTTCTATTGATTCTGAGTTTAATATGTAATATTATATACACATTGTACTCTTTTGGGGGACAAAATAGAAATATTAAGCCAAATGACAAAAAATTATAATATAAATAAATAAAATATCATAATTATTTCCTCAAAACAGAGCTTATCAAAATAAATAAGCCGGATAGAAACCCTATCCGGCTTATTATCAATCTAATAATTATAAATAGTAATCTATAAATCAAAAAAAGGAATCAGTAATAATAATACACCTGTATTCTGTATTAATCTGCCAATTCATAACTCAGCTAATTCCTTTGTATACTGTATTACTCTGAGCCTTGTTGCCTATGTTCCTTTGTATACTGTATTACTCTGTGCCTCGTTGCCTATGTGCCTTAGTGCCTTGTATTTCTTCCTATCTCCCTCCCCCATTCGCATAAAACTAATTCCCAGTACTATGCGATATCTTGTTTTCCAATGAATATTTATAACGTTTCAAAGCATTAATAATCGATTGTGCTATCTCAGTTTGACCAGTCGGACTATTTAGATACTTCTCTTCTTCATCATTAGATATAAAACCAGTCTCTACCAGCACCGCAGGCATAGCAACCGCTTGCAACAC
>CANFLJ010000275.1 GCA_947447815.1 Chitinophagaceae bacterium
AAAAAGCTTTGGGGTAAAGTATTTTTATTTATATATTTACTCCTTCACAAAAAATTAATAATTAATTAATATACCATAATGAAGTATCAAGAAGTAAGAAATTACATAGGTGGACAATTTGTAGAAGTTAACACTAACAAACGTTTGGACGTAATATCGCCAGTAGACGGAACCTTGTTATCCAAAGTACCTATGTCGTCGGCAAAAGATTTAGACGATGCGGTGAAAGCAGCCAAAGCCGCCTTTCCGGCATGGAGCAAAACGCCTATTAAAGAAAGAGTACAAATATTTTTTCGCTATAAAACTTTATTAGAAAGAGACTTGAAAGCGCTAGCTGAATTGTGCAGCGAAGAGAACGGAAAAATATATGGAGAATCGGTAGCGGAAATTGAAAAATGTATAGAGCTTACTGAATTCGCAACGTCGTTGCCACAACTGGTAACCGGAGAAGTACTGGAAGTGAGCAGAGGGGTAGAATGCAGAACAGAGCACGCACCACTAGGCGTAGTAGCATCGATAGTGCCATTTAATTTTCCTGCAATGGTGCCGAACTGGACATTGCCCAACGCAATTGCACTGGGAAACTGTCTAATAATGAAACCATCGGAGAAGGTGCCATTAAGCTGCGGCAGAATTG
This sequence comes from Chitinophagaceae bacterium, assembly GCA_947447815.1. Lineage (GTDB taxonomy): Bacteria > Bacteroidota > Bacteroidia > Chitinophagales > Chitinophagaceae > CANFLJ01. Next base: position 638 of record CANFLJ010000275.1, read on the forward strand.
CAGAGCTTTTAAAAGAAGCAGGCTTGCCTGATGGCGTATTTAATATAGTACACGGAGATGTAGATATAGTGAATGCAATATGCGATCATCCGGAAATAGAAGCAGTATCGTTTGTAGGATCGACCAAGGTAGCGAAGATTGTATATCAACGTGCTACTCAAAATCTTAAAAGATGTCTGGCTTTAGGTGGTGCAAAGAATCACTTGTTGGTATTACCGGATGCTAAAGAGGATATGACTGCAGCTAATGTAGTAGCTAGTATGAGTGGCTGTGCTGGACAAAGATGTATGGCAGCAAGTGCTATGATTGGTGTAGGAAACGTAGACCATATTATAGAAAAAATAGTTATTGAAGCGAAGAAAATTGTTGCTGGTAAAAACCTTGGAGCTGTTATTAATAAAGAATCGAAAGAGAGAATCGAAAGATATATAACGGAGGCTGAAAATCAGGGCGCAAAAATACTGGTTGATGGAAGAAATGCTGTTGCGGAAGGCAAGGAACAAGGAACCTATGTAGGTCCTACAGTAATTGACTTTGTAACGCCTGAAATGTCGGTAGCTAAAGAAGAAATATTTGGACCAGTTATCAGCATTATGCGTACCAATACTTTGGACGAAGCGATAGCGATTGAGAACAGTAATCCTTATGGTAATGCAGCAAGCATATTTACACAGAACGGAGGTTATGCAAGATACCTGATAGACAGAGCGAGTGCTGGTATGATAGGGGTAAACGTAGGGGTGCCTGTACCAAGAGAGCCGTTTAGTTTTGGTGGATGGAATGAAAGTAAATTTGGTGTAGGAGATATCACTGGTAAGAGCTCGATTGAATTCTGGACTAAGCTGAAGAAGTCGACTACTAAATGGAATCCGGAAGCGGGAACAAACTGGATGAGCTAGGCTTTTTATGTTGAATGAGGAGATAGGAGTTAGGAGACAGGAGTGAGAATAATACATTTAATACAAAACTAAAAAAGAAAAACTAAAGAATATAATTAATAACAAAGGGCGTTAAGGATTATGTTGAGTTTTAAATGATAAATGTTGAATGATAAGAATAATATTTTTTTCAATAATTCTAATATTGACGATTGAGAATTCAATCGCTCAGGATAGTATCTGGAAGAAAATAATTGTTGATGAAAATCTTACAATTTCATTGCCAGGTAAAGTGGAAACAATTGATACTTTTCTAATTAAGGATAATAATAAATTAAAGTTTCGATTAATGTCGGCTGATTTTATTTATGGAACAATAGTAGTTAATAGTACACCGAATGAAACTAACATTTCAGTAAATAACTCTGAATCTTTCGATGAAGCATTAAAAGGAATAGGTGTAGGATTTAAAAAAAGTATTGAAAAGAAAGGAAAATTTGCTGTTATTCAAGACACAATTATCGACAGCTTGAAAGGAATTGTTGGTTTTGTTTATTTAGATTCAAATCACATAAAGCCTGAGAAAATATCTTTTATGTTCTTATTAAATGATAAGATGTATTCTGTATTGATAAATTATTTTCCATTTGAATCAGATCAAATAGAAAATATTCAAAAATACACTTTGAATAAATTATTGAATAGTATTCATTTTAATAGGGCTAATATAAAAGAACAACAGTTCGCATCCCGCGCCGAATCTGAAGGATTTGCTATTGGAGAGTTAATTGGTTTTCTGATTGTCTTTGGTGGAATTATTTCAATTATCTACTACATAATAAAAGTAATTAAACGAAAAATAAAATAAAATATGAGTACGGAAACATTGTCGAAGACACAGGAAATTGTACAAGAAAATTTAGACTATACTTTATTTTCCTGGAGTAAGCAAAAAGGCTTAAACCCAATTGCCGTAGAACGTGCAGAGGGAGTATACCTTTATGATTATGACGGAAAACGTTATATAGATTTTAGTAGTGGACTGATGAATGTAAACATTGGTCATGGCAACCAAAGAGTAACTGAAGCTGTAGTAAAACAAATGCAGGAAGTGGCTTATGTTACGCCAAGTTGTGTAACAAAAGTGCGTGGAGAACTGGGTAAAAAACTTGCAGAGATTTGTCCGGGCGATTTGAATAAAGCATTCTTTACTTTATGTGGAGCTACCTCTATTGAGAATGCTATAAAGCTTGCAAGACTATCTACAGGAAGACATAAAATATTGACAAGATATCAATCTTATCATGGTTCCTCTAATGGCGCAATGACAGCAAGTGGTGACCCTAGAAAACTTCCTGTTGATTCTCAACAGGCGCCAAACTTTGTTCATTTTGATCTTCCATATTTATATCGCTGGGAGTATGGCGAAGAATCATTACTGAAAGAGACTGTAGCACAGATGGAGCGAATAATTGCATATGAATCTCCTAATAATATTGCTGCTATTATACTGGAAGGAGAATCTGGTTCTTCTGGTTGTTTACAATATCCAAAAGGTTATTTAAAAGCACTAAGAGAAATCTGCGACAAGCATGGAATCCTTTTAATTATGGATGAAGTGATGAGTGGATTTGGAAGAACAGGAAAATGGTTTGGTTTTGAAAACCATGGAATAGTTCCAGATATGATAGCAATGGCTAAAGGGCTTACCTGTGGTTATCTGCCGTTTGGTTGTTTGATGGTTAGCGATAAAATAGCTGCTAAGTTTGATGATACGATGCTGGCATTAGGCCTAACCTATTCGGCACATCCTGTTTGTTGTGCTGCAGCATTGGAAACTATAAAAATATACGAAGACGATCACCTGATAGAAAATGCTGCTGCTATGGGTAAATACATAGAAAGCAGGGTGGAAGAAATGAAGAAGATTCATCCATCAATTGGCAACTTCAGAAACACTGGTTTACTTGGATGTATAGAGCTGGTAAAGAACAGAGATACCAAAGAACCAATGGCACCATTTAATGCAGGTCCTGCAGATATGGTGGTAATGAATAAAGTTGCGGCTAAAATAAAAGAACTTGGCAT
>CANFLJ010000276.1 GCA_947447815.1 Chitinophagaceae bacterium
CAAAGTAGTTTTATGAATATCAGAAAGAGATTTAAAAAACATCCGGAGCTGCATACAGGTGCCTTGAACGACATCCTGTTCATCCTGTTATTGTTCTTTCTTATCGTATCTACGTTGGCTAATCCTAATGTAAAGAAGGTAACTAATCCGCAGGGAAAGAGTGATAGCAAGGCTAAGCAGAATATTGTAATATCTATTGATAAAGAAAATAAGATGTATCTCGGACAACACTTAATTCCAATGGATAGTCTGGAAACTATTATCAATATGGAAGCTACTAAAAATAAGGCATTTACCGATACTCCCTATGTGGTAATCAATGCTGATACTATCTCTATGACAGGCTCTTTTTTCCGTGTGATGAATGCGGCAGAAGCAGCAGGATGTAAGATAGTAGCGAATGTGAAGAAGTAAATATAGGTTACAGGTTTCTAGTAGCTAGTTGCCAGTTTAATTAAGTTGATTCTATAAACTGGTAACCATAAACTTGTAACTAGTAACTAATAAGATTCTTTATCGTTAGGGAAATCTCCCGATTTTACATCATCTATATATTGTGTAACCGCATTGGTTATCTGCTCGTGCATGTTGAGGTACTTGCGTAAGAACCTAGGATTAAATTCGTTGTTGATGCCTAGCATATCATGCATTACCAGTACCTGTCCATCGCAGCCATTTCCAGCACCAATTCCGATGGTAGGTATAATTAATGATGCCGTAACTTCTTTGGCTAATGCTGCGGGTATTTTTTCCAGTACACAAGCAAAGCAGCCTGCTTCCTGCAATAAGAGTATATCTTTCTTTAGTTTCTCGGCTTCTGCTTCGTTGTTTGCTCTTACGTTGTAGGTACCAAACTTGTATATGCTTTGAGGAGTTAATCCTAAGTGACCCATTACCGGTATACCTGCACTTACAATCTTTTTTACGCTTTCTACTATCTCTTCGCCACCTTCCAGTTTAAGAGCATGAGCACCCGTTTCTTTCATGATTCTGATGGCAGAAGCAAGCGCAATATCACTGTTGGACTGATAGGTACCAAAAGGAAGATCTACTACTACCAGCGATCTCTTTACACCTCTTACAACAGAAGAAGCATGGTAAATCATCTGATCGAGTGTAATAGGAAGGGTAGTCTCGTGACCTGCCATTACATTGCTGGCACTATCACCTACCAGTATTACATCAATACCTGCAGCATCGAAAATAGTTGCGAAAGAAAAATCGTATGCTGTAAGCATAGAGATTCTTTGATTGGCAGACTTTAATTTCAATAAAGTATTTGTAGTAACTTTCTTTACCTCTTTATGAATAGACATACAGTTGTTTTAAAAATGTGCTGCAAATTAAGATAATAATTTGAAGGAGTGCTTTAAAAACTAACAGCAGAAAGCTTTTGTGCATAGAAAAATGGAGGGAGGTTATCTAATCTGTGGTTAAAAATCCATGCAGTGCATTCATGATAGACTCAAAATCTTATTTTTGTGCCAATAAAACAGAAAGTATGTCAGAAGAAGTTTCGTTTATAGTAGAAGAAGCAAAGTCGTCCATGGAGAAATCCATTAACCATTTAGAGGTAGAATTAACCAAGATTCGTGCTGGTAAAGTATCTCCTAATATGCTGGATGGACTTATGGTGGAGTATTATGGAGCGCCTACCCCTATTGCTCAGGTTGCCAATGTAAGTGTACTGGATTCCAGAACTATCAGCATTCAACCTTGGGAAAAGAAAATGCTTGCAGCTATCGAGAAATCTATATTACAAGCAAATATTGGTATTACCCCTCAGAATGATGGTAACCAGATTCGTTTGTTTATGCCACCATTAACCGAGGAAAGAAGAAAGGAACTGGTAAAGAAATCTTCTGCAGAAGGGGAGCACTCTAAGGTTGCTATCAGAAGCATCCGTAGAGAGGCAATAGAAGACGTAAAGAAATTGCAGAAAGATGGTCTTAGTGAAGATCTGGCAAAAGATACTGAAAAAACAATTCAGGATCTTACCGATTCATATATTTCTTTAGTGGAGAAACACCTTGTAGCTAAAGAAAAAGAGATTATGACTATCTAATCAACTAAGCTATTTGTTTTAAGTGGTAGGTATTAAGTTATTATTACCAAAAACATACCTAAAATATTAAACTAAAAGAGCTGCTAATATTTGTATTAGCAGCTCTTTTAGTAAATACCAATTGGTTATTTTTTAGGAACAATCAATGTTTTGTACTGCGGATTGTAGGCACAAAAAGCACCTAGTGCGCCATTGCTTACATTGTTCAGTACTACTCCCGGACTAGAAAATGGATTGCCTGTAGAATTGTAAGAAAACTCCCAGGTATTCCAGAATGTATATACCCCTTTATCTACATTACAGAATTTAATAGTAATAGTATCGCCCTTCATAAACTGTCCTTTGTTGGTATCTGTAGTGTCGGATATTCTATCTACGCCCTGCGATATTTTGGTAATAAAAGTAGTGCCATCTATTACCTGATCGTTGCCTACACTATTCCTTCCTGGTAAAAAAGATCCTTTAGTATTGCGTTTGGTAAAGTATCTGAAATTATCACCAAATCCTTTCTGATCTATAAATTTTCCTCTGATGTTTACTTTATCACTATCCTCTTTTACTGCTATATTCTCGTACCAGATAGAATCTAACCGTAGTCTTGGAAAAGGAATGGTAGAAGTGGAGGTATAAGTTTGATTATTATATTTAATATTAATGGTATAAGTCTTACCAACGATGCCTCGCATAGCGTTTACCTTGGTGGTATCTACCGAATAATAATAGGCATTAAACCCGGCTCCAAGCGGAATGGTATATTCAATAAGGGGTTGTGTGCTGGTACTATCAGAGATGGTTATATCTGCATCGTGAACATAGGAGTTTTCCAGTTGATTCCATCCGATGGTAGACAAAAAGTTGATGGAAGTAGAAAGCACAACCTGTGGGTATTTGCCTGTTTCTATATTTCCATCTACTACCAGCAATTGTGCCTGATTGGGTGGAATAAAGTCGATATTTTTTTCGCAGGATGTTAATAGACCTGCAATTATAATAAATAAGATGCATTGCTTCATGCCGCAAATGTATTTTAATAAATCATTTGAAGAACATAATGTTAGATTTGCGGTCTAAAAATTGCTTGTATGGTAGTTGCTATAGGATATATTGCTTCGGCGTTTCTGGCTTATTCCCTTATTATTAATAACGCCCTTAAGTTTAGATGGTTGAATATTATGGGGTGCCTTTCCTTTATTATTTATGGGGTACTGATTGCTGCTTTACCGGTAATACTGGCCAATTCCATCTTGCTTTGTATTAATATTTTCCAGTTAATAAAGTTGTATAGTGTTAAAGAGAAATTTCAATTTATAAAAGTAAAAGAGGGCGATTTATTAATCAATAAGTTTCTGGTTTTCTACTGGAAAGATATCAGAAAGTTCTTCCCCGATTTTATCAATCATGATCTTGAACAGGGTACATTTTGTTTTGTGGTTTTAAGAGACATTTCTATAGCCAATATCTTTATTGCAAAAGTAGATCAGAACGGTATTGCAAACGTTACTATCAATTATACTGTGCCTCAATATAG
>CANFLJ010000277.1 GCA_947447815.1 Chitinophagaceae bacterium
AATGATAGAAGAGATGGCTATTGCTTTTGTTGCTACCAAAGTAAACCGCTATCCGGTTATTGATGATAACAATACCGTAAAAATGCCTCGCAGCAATTTCAGACCACCGGGAATTGCTTCCTAAACAATATCCAACAGGATTGGATTTAAGACATTTTATTTAAACAAATTTGTAGATAGAGAAACGCTGATGGGTCAAAATATAGCACCCCTTCAGTGTATTGTTATACTCTATCTATGCTTAAGATTATACTGCTTTTTGCAGTAAGCCACTACTGTATTAATTATCAAAAAACAATCAAACAACAAATCATGAAACAAAATATTATTATTATACTTTTTATACTACTTTTTTCAACTACTAATACTAAAGCCTGCGAAGTGTGCGGATGTGGCAGTAGTAATACTTATTTAGGACTATTGCCCGATTTTAAAACGAAGTTTATTGGGGTACGGTATCAATATATGAACTACAATACTGTAATGGAAATGGATGCATCGCAGTTTAGCCATAATTACTATAACACTACTGAATTGTGGGGTGGAGTAAATATTGGTCGTAAATGGAAAATTCTTGGTTTTGTGCCTTTTCATTTTAATAAACAGATAGATGATGATGGAATCACCACCAATAACGGACTGGGTGATATTACCTTTTTGGCCAACTATAAGTTGTGGAATAAAATATCGGTAAAGGGGAATAGTGGAATTAGTCAGCAGTTATGGATTGGTGGAGGAATAAAACTTCCTACGGGCAAATTTGATGTGGATGTAAAAGATCCTGCCATAACGGTAGCCGATGTTAATGCTCAATTGGGCACAGGCAGCTTCGATTTTTTATGGAATGTAATGTATACTGTAAAAATGGGTAACTGGGGCATCAATAGTACCATAAACTATAAAACCAATACCGATAAAGAAGGGTACAAGTTTGGCAATAAATTTACCGCAAACAGTATTGTTTACTATAAAATACCACAAAAGAACCGATGGAGTATTTCACCTAATGCCGGGCTACTATACGAGCATACTGCTCAGAATACTTTGGGAGGAACTGCTATAGATGCTACTGGTGGATATATTGCAAATGTATTGGGTGGGGTAGAAATAGGCAATCATAAGATATCCTTCGGCATCAGTGCTCAATTGCCGTTTAGTCAGCATAATGCCAATGGTCAGACAAAATTGGAATGGAGAGGAAATGGCCATATTACCTTTGCACTGTAATATTTAATATGTTTGCAACAATAAAACTGAACTAACAATTATGAAAAAGATATTCGCAATCATTATAATGGCATCGTTTTGCTTTGCAGCTTGCGATCATGCAGCAAAGGACGAAAAGAAAATGTCGGAAAAAGAAGAGAAGAAAGATACCCTAACGGAACATACCATTAATCCGGGATTGCTGGTGAATAAAAAGGACCCTATTTGCGAAATGCCTGTTTCTGCGGGGGTTACGGATACGGTTACCTACAAAGGAAATGTACTGGGCTTTTGCTCTTCGGAGTGTAAGGCAGAGTTTGTAAAAAAACCAGAAGACTATATTGCTAAGGCAGAGTTGAAGATAAAGTAGGAAATCAAGTGAATCTGGTTGCCAGTTGCTGGTTACTAGTTATTTTATGATTAACTACTTTGATTACCGGTAACTAGAAACTTGCAACAATTGTACCATTATTTTCATAAAGGGAGCATTTCATTCGTTCTGTTATCTTTGCCGCCATTTATTAAAAGTTAACCACTATATAGTATACATATGTTCAATAACCGAACTAAGATTAAACACCTGTTGCAGAGCGAGCCTACAGGTAAAGAAGTAATTGTGATGGGATGGGTGCGTACATTTCGCAACAATCAGTTTATAGCTTTGAATGATGGTAGTACCAACAATAATTTACAGGTAGTAGCAGAACTTGGTTTGCTGGACGAGGGTACCTTAAAAAGAATTACTACGGGTGCTTCGATGAAAGTAACTGGTGTAGTAGTTGCCTCACAAGGTAAGGGTCAGACTGTAGAACTGAAGGCTACTGCAGTAGAAATACTGGGGGATAGCGATGCAGAGAAATATCCTTTACAACCCAAAAAACATAGTCTTGAGTTTTTAAGAGAAAAAGCGCACCTGCGTTTCCGTACCAATACATTCGGGTCTGTTTTCCGTATCCGTCATTCGCTGGCTTATGCTATCCATAAGTTTTACAACGATAAAGGATTTGTATACCTGCATACACCCATCATTACTGCAAGTGATGCAGAGGGTGCGGGTGAAATGTTTAGAGTAACTACCTTACCAATGGATGGAACTGCTCCTAAAAATGAGGACGGCTCTATTAATTATAAAGAAGACTTTTTTGGAAAAAGCACCAACCTTACTGTAAGTGGACAACTGGAAGGGGAGCTTGGCGCTATGGCTTTTAGTGAGATATACACTTTTGGCCCTACTTTCCGTGCAGAGAACAGTAATACTACCCGTCACTTAGCGGAGTTCTGGATGATAGAACCCGAGATGGCTTTTAGTGATATTGAAGACAATATGAATCTGGCGGAAGAATTTATCAGATACCTTATTAAGTATGTGATGGACAATAATGCGGACGACATTGATTTTCTGGATCAACGCCTTGCAGAAGAAGAAAAATCTTTACCGCAGGATAAGAGAAGCGAATTTGGATTGAAAGAAAAGCTGGAATTTGTAGTGAACAATCCTTTTGAAAGAATTACCTATACGGAGGCTATTCAGATATTGCTGGACAGTCCTGCGTACAAGAAAAAGAAGTTTCAGTACGAGGTTAAGTGGGGAATAGACCTTCAGAGCGAGCATGAAAGATACCTGGTAGAGAAACATTTTAAGAAACCAGTGATTGTAACGGGCTACCCTGCTGCCATCAAGGCATTCTACATGAGACTGAATGATAATTGTGAGGAAGGAAAACAAACCGTAGCGGCTATGGATATCCTTGCTCCTGGTATTGGAGAGATAGTAGGTGGATCGCAAAGAGAAGAAAGGTACGAGAAACTGGTTGCCAGAATGGAGGAAATGCATATCCCTGTAGAAGAAATGAGCTGGTACCTAGATACCCGCCGTTTTGGATCGGTTCCTCATGCCGGATTTGGACTTGGTTTTGAAAGAATGGTGTTGTTTGTGACCGGAATGACCAATATCCGTGATGTAATTGCTTTTGCAAGAACGCCAAATAACTGTGAGTTCTAGGAGAGGAGATAGGAGGAAGGAGACAGGAGGTAGAATAATACAAGCCACTCAGGCAAGGAGGCAATAGGGAATACAAAGAACAAAGGCAACGAGGACTAAGCAATACAGAATACAAGGAAAGGAGGCATTGGGCAAGAGTAATACAGCTTTAGGATAAATGCCGAACGCTTTAAAGAATAGAAGGATCTTTTTTAAGTATTTGTTTAGTTAAAAGAGGGCATAAAACAGGTTTTTTAAAACCTTTTTGCTGTATATAGACGTAAAACACTACATTTGCAGCGGAGAAAGGAAGTGTGAAGGGAACGATAAACGTTCCCTTCTCTTTTATACTTACATGACGATCGACGAACAAATACAACAGATTGAGCAGTTTTTGCA
>CANFLJ010000278.1 GCA_947447815.1 Chitinophagaceae bacterium
GGAAAGCTCCCCTTTTTCAATCTCATTTACAACCTGCAATTTAAACGCTAAGCTGTAATCCTTTTGTGTCTTCTTCTTAATTCTGAATTGTCCTGTATTCATTGTGGTTAATACAATTTTGTGTCAACCTATTTCAGGACGTAGCAAACAGATATAACTTAAAAGAGAGCTGATGAATTTCAGCTCTCTTTTTTTGTGTTATAAATATATTTTCTGCTACAATATTTTACATTTGTAAAGATCTTCTATTGAAAAAATAAGATCATAATCATTCCAGTTTAAGTTTCCATTTTGTATCTGAAATTTTTTGAACTTGCTTTCATCAAGATATTTTCTGATGGACGGATGCAGAGAAGACTCTAAGAAAGGTTTAAAATCTACCAATTTATATAGACCATCGCTAAAATAAATCCTTATAGCAAAATCTCCAATATATTTTGCTGATTTTACTTCCAGACAATCAATTTCATTTTCTATATACTCAGTTGATATTTTCATTTAATTAGCTGATATTAAACAAAAGTGGCTGCTACTTTCGTAACAGCCTCTTCGTCTATATTGTATAAAAGAATCGTATTATGCCCCTGCTACTGCTAAAGTAGGCAAGTTCATATTCATGATTGTTTCTTCTAATTCATTTAATTCTGCTTTCATCTCATCAATGTACTTATCGGTTTCCATTTTCAGCGATGCACTCATTTCTTTGTAGTACTCCACTCCTTTTAGTAAATTGGTTTTAATATTCTTCAGATAACGCACTTTATTAGCGTTAGCATTATCAAAATACTTATTCAATTCTTCTTTCAGGTAATCGGCATACAGGTTCAATTCGTTTACAAACATATTAGAACGTTTTACCGAATTCAACAGGTTTGTTCTACCATAAATATGATCTACCATTTGCTTTAAAGAATGTACCCCTGAGAAATAAGCCAGGTTGGGACCAGGACAAATAACTACTGCGCTAGAACCGTGCGCAGGAGAAATGTTTTTGGTAAGTAATGCAGGTGCTCCAAGCCCCTCGCAAAGACAATCTTTGATGGTTATAGCATCCACCTCGGCAGCCAAAACATCAGCAGGAAGCTCTTGCTCGTGCAATTGCTTCAATTTAAGATGCTGATACTGACGGGAAGCAGAACAGATTGGCTTTTCGGTAAACTCTGTGTTGCTGATCAGGAACTTTTTGATACAAGGACTTCCAGGTCTTCCTTTTTCTATTCTTTCTATTCTTTGTCTGTCAGAAGAAGTTCTTCTGAAGTTATTAAAAGGAACACCTAATGGAGAAGAAGCGCTTAAATAATAGTCTTCTTTTTTAGCACTTGATAACTGATTCAATGTTTCTTCATCTACACTAGTCACTTCGGGCACCAATAAGAAAGGACTTCCCCAACCATTGCAATCGGTTTGGAAATGATCCAGCAAAAACTGATGCTCATTAGCGGTACCTATACCACCCTGAACAGTTACTCTAGAATAGGGCAAAGTGCTGAAAGTATTAAATCCTTTTGCAGCTAATGCATTATTGCACATCGTAAACAACTCGGCAGTAAGTGCATCTTTGCTGGTTTTAAACTCTTCCAAAATGGGTCCTAGTACAGAACCATCGGATACGAAGGCATGTCCTCCACAGTTTAAGCCAGATTCTACTCTAAACTCAGATACCCAGATACCTCTTTTGGCTAATATTTTACCTTGGGTAAGCGCAGAACGATAGTCACTTACTTTAAGAATAATTTTCTTGCGTAATTGTCCATTCTCGTCAGGAAAAAAGTCTTTAAACTGATCGGTATATCCATACAAACGAGGATTGTAACCAGCAGAAAATACTACTGAAGAAGAAAGATCGCTATATGCATATCCTCTTAAAGCGGCAAGTGCATCGGAAAACTCGTCTCCCAAAGACGAACCATCTTTAGCAAAATTGTGTTTATCTACTTTGCTCATGATGTTTACATCAATAGAGCCCGCTTGTATTTTGGTACGTAAAAGTTGTTGTAATGCAGTTTTATCTTCCCCTTCTTCCAACAATTTCATATTGTTATAGATAGCTCTAACAGAAGAATTATCTGGAAGCATCTCAAAATACTGAACAATCTCGGTTCCTTCTTCAAAAGGCAATTCGCGCAAGGTAGCTACCTGCTCGTTTACAATAGTATTTACCTGATTTAAATAAGCCGTAATTCTTTTAGCTCTGAAATCGGCTATTTTATCAGTAATAGGTATAAATTCTTCCCCTCTCTGATGGCAATAATATTCGCGCATTTGTTCTATCAGCTCATCTTCTACGATAGAAATTACAGAAGAAATCCCAAAACGGGCAACATTTATGGGTGTAGCAACGGTAAAACCTAGCCCCATAACTGGGATATGAAAACTGTGTAATGTAGGTATACTCATGTGAAAAATTAAAAATATAGTTGGATAAACAACGCAAAAATACCCAATCTAAGTAAAATATAAATGGCAAAGATTAACGAAAATAATTGATAATCAAATGATTAATATCAGTTTAGCACAAAAATAAGAATGTTGTTTAACCTTTTAAATATTAAGTGAAACAAAAATCAACCATCTGACAGAAGTCATTTTTTAAGAAATTCCAGCATTGTACTTTGCAGCCCAATAATCTAGAACATATGGCATCAAATACCCACACTACTACTAAATGTTATCACTGCGGAGAGGATTGCAGAGAAATAATTGTAGCATATGAAAAAGACTTTTGTTGTGATGGTTGCAAAATGGTTTATGAGATACTAAATCAGAGTGGCATGTGCAACTACTATGAGTTGAGCCAGAACCCTGGTAAAAGTCAGCGAATAAAAGTACGGGAGAACAAGTTTGCATTTCTGGAAGATGAGAGCATCCAAAAAGGCTTAACCGTTTATAAAGACGAGAATCAGACGCATACAACGCTTTACCTGCCGCAGATGCATTGTAGTAGCTGCTTATGGTTGCTGGAGAACCTGCACCGTTTAAACGAGCACGTAATTAGCAGCAAGGTTAACTTTACCCGAAAAGAAGCCGATATTGTTTTCAATCATAAAAAGGTTTCTTTTCGACAAATTGCTGAGCTACTAACCAGTATTGGTTATGAACCGTACATTAGTCTTAGCCAAATGAATAACAAAAAGCCTGCTCTTTCTAAATCTAAAATATACAAACTGGGAGTAGCAGGATTCTGTTTTGGCAATATCATGTTGCTGGCATTTCCCGAATACCTGGGCATAGATGCAAAAGAAGAACATCTGTCCGGTATATTTCATATGCTGAGCTTTGCACTTAGCTTGCCTATCTTCTTCTACTCCGCTACCGAATTTTACAACAGTGCCTGGAAAAGCTTAAAACATGGCTTCCTGAATATAGATGCTCCAATTGTGCTAGCTATAGTAGTAACTTTTGGACGTAGTGTATACGAAGTATTTGCGGGTATTGGTGGTGGATACTTTGATAGCCTGGCAGGTATCGTATTTTTTATGCTGGTAGGAAAAGTACTGCAGGATAAAACTTACGAAGAACTGAGTTTTGAAAGAGACTACACCTCCTACTTCCCTATTGCCGTTACCAAAGTGAAAGA
>CANFLJ010000279.1 GCA_947447815.1 Chitinophagaceae bacterium
CCTTCTTCAAACTGGTATGTTTCGTATCATCAAGACTTAACTATATCTGTTGACAAAAAGCTTGAATTAAACGGCTTTGGGTTTTGGACTACAAAACATAATCAGTTTGCTGTTCAACCGCCTATTGATATTTTAGAAAGAATAGTTACTGTCCGTATTCACCTTGACGAAACGGATGAAAATAATGGGGCTTTAAAAGTTATACCAAAATCTCACTTAAAGGGAATTTACAGACCAGAAACTATTGATTGGTCGGTTGAAAATGAAGTAGGTTGTAATGTCGGTAAAGGAGGACTAATGTTGATGAAACCACTTCTACTGCACAGTTCGGGCAGAACAACCAACCATAAACAAAGAAGAGTTATACATATAGAGTTTTCAAACCAGGAATTACCAAAAGAACTAAATTGGTCTGAAAGAATAAATCTACACAAATAACGCTTGCTCGTCATTTATTAAGTAGCATAGTAATCCATTTTACACAGCATAACATGTTTGCGTTAGTGCCAGCAGGGAATATCCTATTGCTACCACTACTGAGCATACTTTATAACTGAAGAGGATACAAGTGGTAGCAATAGATAGGAAAAGCTGGAACGGCCGCCTAAGCGGAACGCCCAAAATCAAGTAAAATAACTAAACAAAAAGTAAAAACTAAAGAATACAAATGCATTTAAGCTTACTACTTAGCCAGCAATTTTGCAGCGTCTTTTGCAAAGTAAGTAGCTATCAAATCGGCTCCTGCTCTTTTGATGGAAGTAAGACTTTCTAATATTGCTTTATCCTCGTCTATCCATCCTCTTTCGGCAGCCGCTTTTATCATGGCATATTCGCCGCTTACGTGATAGGCGCTTACTGGAATATCTACCTTATCCCCTGTTGGTCGTAGTGTTTAGGAATAAGATAGGCGGTTTGGCGTAGTCTCTGACTACGTCATGGCGATAGCGAATCTTAGATTCGCATAATAAACACTAAACCATTACATACAAATTATGTCATCCAAAAATCTTCTAAAATACAAAGACATAATTCAATTAGCTAAACCAAATATTATTCGCGTAAATTCACTTCTTTAGAAAAATAATATTTATGAGTGAAGGCTACCAGATTTACGATCAGAATAAATTGTACTATCTTACTTTTCAAATTGTAGATTGGGTAGATATTTTTACCAGACCAACGTATAAAAAAGTAATCACCGATAGCTTTATTTTTTGCAGAGCCCATAAAGGACTGGAACTTTATGCTTATGTTGTAATGACAAATCATATTCATCTACTGGCAAGAGCGAAAGAAGGATTTAAACTGTCGGATATTATCCGCGACTTTAAAAAGTTTACCGCCTCCACTATTTTAGAAATGATAAAAACAAATGCAGAAAGCAGGAGCGAATGGTTGCTGAAAAGATTTGAATTTGCAGCCATGAGTCATAAAAGAAATAGCGAGTTTCAATTCTGGACACACGAGAATCATGCAATTGAAATTAATAGCAATAATTTTCTACAACAAAAGATGAACTACATACATCAGAATCCTGTAAGAGCAATGATTGTAGAAAAAGCAGAAGACTACATTTATAGTAGTGCAGGTAATTACTACCAGAATAAAGGAATAATAGATATTGATTATGTGCAGAAATAGCTCATATTAATATACTGCAAATCAGAGATTTGCAATCGCCATGACGTAGTCGGAGACTACGCCAAACATTCGGGATATTTTAATTAGCTTCAGTTTGGGCTGACGTAACACTTTTGAACATCAGTTCTTATATTTAGCTTTTGGAACAGTATTGAGCTTTGGTTATCTGCAGACGTAACATTCTTGTTAAGCACCTTACCAAACACTCATTCGTTATGCGTCATGTTCTATGACAGTCACTTTAATTTTTAAGGAAACTAATATTCACTTCTTTTCTTTATTTTTGGCACATGAATACAATAACAGTTAACATATTAAACCCAAAAGCTGCGAAACTGTTAAAGGATTTAGCGGACTTGAATCTTATTGCCATACAGGATACTTCTAAAAATGGCTTTGCAAGCATACTTAAAAAGTTACGGTCAAAAGCAAAGTCAGCACCAACATTGGAAGAAATAACTAACGAAGTAGAGCTGGTAAGAAGTAAACGATATGCGAAATAAAGCTAATAGAATTATTATTGATACTAACCTATGGATTAGCTTTCTAATTACAAAGGATTTTTCTAAACTTGATGAAATTATTTTTTCAAGAAATGGGATTTTAGTTTTTAGTCAAGAGTTACTTGAAGAATTTTTAGAAGTTGCAAAGAGGCCTAAATTTAGACGATTCTTTTCATCCGAGCATATTGAAGAAATACTTGAAACAATACACGAATACGCAGATTTTGTAAAAATTCATACCAAAGTTGAAGTCTGCAGAGACATTAAAGACAATTTTTTGCTTTCATTATCAAATGATGGAAATGCAGATTACTTATTGACAGGTGATAAAGACTTATTGGAACTTAATAAATTTGGAGAAACGAACATCATAACTATTTCGAGTTTTTTGGAGGGTAGATAGCAAGAACGCATAACAAAAGTGTTTAGGAAAGTGCATGCAGACGGAACTAATTCAGCAATTCTGCTTTCCCGACTCGGATCAGCTTTAAAATAATCGGAGTGTAACTCGTCACTGCCTGTGGTTGTGACGTAATCTTTTGCAGCTTGTAGCTGCGATTCTAGAATCGTAACCTAAACTGAGTTGACGTCTACGTAATTGACTTTTATGAAAAAGTTTTATGAAAAGGCTTTGACTGATTTTCTATGAGAACTTTAATGAGGATATTGAAAAAACGCTAATTAATTTCTTGTTTTGTTTCAACCCAATGAATAATCTTCTCAGCTTCTTTTAGACCTTCATTTGCAATAACAACACTTAAATTTCCATCATAAGCCATTGTAAGGTGTATTGTTTCATATACCATGTTGAAATTGTTCAATATTTTTTTGTCTACCTTGCCTAGTTCCTCTTGATACCAAGCTATATTTTTTCTCCCTTTCTTTTTAATTCCAAACAAATCGTCTAATGCTATCAATACACCCAAATAAGCAGTGTGACCTGCCATACGGACATACTTTTTATCCTTGTACAGATTATCTTCTTTATGTGCCTTTTCGATGAGAATTTGTTTGGCATTATCGATATATCTATGAGCCTCCTCTAATTGTTTCATTTTGAAATTTCCACAAAGGTAGTAGATAAATATACTATTGAAATAATTATAAAATGGGGTATTGAATTAGCCAATTTAATAGTATGAGTGCTATTTAGAATTAAAAATAAAGAAGCTGTTTGAAATAAGAGGAGTGAATATCTACATCGTCACTGCCTGGCTAGCAAGCAATAGTAATCCGTTTTACACAGCATAACATGTTTGCGTTAGTGCCAGCAGGGAATATCCTATTGCTACCACCACTGAGCATACTTTAAAACTGAAGAGGATACAAGTGGTAGCAATAGATAGGAAAAGCTGGAACGGCCGCTTCAGCGGAACGCCCAAAATCAAGTAAAAAGAAATAAACAAAAAGTAAA
>CANFLJ010000280.1 GCA_947447815.1 Chitinophagaceae bacterium
ATAGATGATAATAAAGATGACTGGAAGAAAATTATTCAACAGCAGGGTTATAACTGGACCCATATTATAGACGAAAAAATGTGGAAAGGTGAAGCGGTTAATACGTTGAAGTTTGATAGTATTCCTTTTAATTTCTTAGTTTCTCCTGAAGGAAAAGTACTTGCCAAAGCAATTCATCCAGATTCCCTTCAATACTATCTAGGGAAATATAATCTGCTGAAAAATAATTGACAATTAAATTTATCCAGTTTCAGTACTGCATAAACATCTTATAGCACTATTCTAAACTCTTGTAGTTCTTCATAAACATCTTTTAGTATTATTATAAGCTCTTATAGTACTTAAAAAGTATCTTACAGTATTGCAAGAACATCTTGTAGTACTTTTTTAATCTATTTTAGTACTAAAATAGACTCTTGTAGCACTGCAATTACTTTTTATAATAAAGATTTTATTTATTAGGGACTACAATTACTTTTTTAAGTAAGAAAATATGTTTCTGTAGTACTGAATGTATATTTTTAAGAAAGACTATTTCTTTTTTAAATGTAATAAATACAACATCAGCATAATATAATAAACACTGTTTTTGTAAAAGTATATATTATCGAATATTATCAATTGTCCATAAGCAAGCTAATTCCTTATTTTTGCGGCAATGAACTTAATGGATAAATATCAGATAGTAGTTGGTCTGGAAGTACATGCCCAATTACAAACAAACTCGAAACTATTTTGTGGGGATAGTATAGCTTTTGGTGCTGAGCCTAATACACATGTTAGTCCCATTACATTGGCGCATCCGGGTACTTTGCCTAAAACGAATAAGAAGGCGGTAGAATATGCCGTAAAACTTGGGTTGGCATGTAATTGCGCTATTGAAAAGTATAACTACTTTGCCCGTAAAAATTATTTCTATCCCGATCTTCCAAAGGGATATCAGATATCGCAGCATACCACCCCAATTTGTGTAGGTGGATATGTAACCATACAAAGTGCAGAAGGAGAAAAGCAAATTATATTGAATAGAATTCATATGGAAGAAGATGCTGGTAAAAGCATACATGATGCCGATGATTTTTATACCTGCATAGATTTGAACAGAGCAGGAACTCCTTTGGTGGAAATAGTAACTGAACCATGTATACACAGTAGTGAAGATGCTTATTTATATATAACTGAACTTCGTAAACTGGTACAATGGTTAGGGGTTTGTGATGGTAATATGGAAGAAGGTAGTTTGCGATGCGATGCTAACGTATCAGTAAGGTTGAAAGGAGAAACTACACTGGGTACCAAAGTTGAAGTAAAGAACCTTAACTCTATCCGTAACGTAAAGAAGGCGATAGACTTCGAAGCGGAAAGAATTATCGGGTTGTTGGAAAAAGGAGAGAAAGTAATACAACAAACAAGGAGTTTTAATGCCGACAACGACACTACTTTCTCCATGAGAGATAAAGAAGATGCAAATGATTATCGCTACTTTGCTGATCCTGATCTTGCTCCATTTAATCTGACTGATGAGTATATCAATAATATTAAAACTGCTTTGCCGGCATTACCAGCGGAACTAAAATTAAAGTATACCAGGGAATTGGGGTTGAGTGAGTATGATGCCACTAATATTTGTGAGGATAAATCTTCAGCTGATTATTTCAATAGTGTTGCCGCTATTAACAATCATTATAAAGCTATTGCCAACTGGATGCTGGGCCCTATAAAACAGTATCTGAATGAGCATCAATTATCTTATAATGAGTTTACTTTATCTGCTACAACATTTTCTGAGTTAATTAATCTGGTACAAGAAGGGAAAGTGAATTTTTCAGTAGCGTCACAAAAGCTTTTGCCTGAACTAATTAAACAGGATCAATCACCAGAAAAATTGGCGGAGCGTTTAAACTTATTGCAGGTTAGTAATGTAGGGGAATTGGAAAAATGGGTGGATGAAGTGATTGCGAAAATGCCAGATAAAGTTGCTGAATACAAAAAAGGAAAGAAAGGATTGATAGGCTTATTTGTAGGGGAGGTAAAAAAAGTAAGTAAAGGTCAAGCTGATCCTAAGTTGGTAACTGAACTATTGCAACAAAAACTGGCTTAGAAGTTATAAGTGTTAAGTTGTAAGTAATAAGTAAGAACAGGTTCATAAAATAAGTTGATCTTACAAAATTAGATTACAACACAAAATAAATTAAGATGAAAAAAATAGTACTGATTTGCATTCCTGTGATAATGCTTGTAATAGGTTGCTCGCCTAAGAAACATGGTCCATTTATAGTAAGCGGTAAAATAGAACATGCAGTATCTGAAAAGTTATTTCTGATGGAAGTGCCATTTGGTGCTCAACAACCAATTCTGCTGGACTCAGCCACATTATCAAAGCATGGTACATTTGAACTAAGAGCGTATGGTAAGGAAGAGGGACTGTATGTAGTAAGTATACAAAATGGGCCTGAAGTATTGATTATAAATGATGGCAATAATATCAAGCTCAGGCTGGATGTAAACAGTTATAAAACCTACTCTGTAGAAGGATCTGATGCTTCTAAAAATCTGCATACATTTTTGAATACCTATGATTCCACCTTTAGTTTGCTTAAAGATGCATTTGTGATGGTAGATAGTCTTCAGAAAAAAGATAGTTCTGTAGAGCTGGAAGTAGCTAAGGCTGAAAAGACTAAACAAATGACCGCAGTAAATAGTTTTATCAAGCAAAACATTCAAACTGCAAAAAGCCCTACGCTTGCCTGCTATATGACCAGTATAGCTTTTAGAACAATGGAGTTGAATGATATAAAGGTATTAACGGATGAATTGAACAAGAAATTTAAAGATAATGCCAGTATTGAAAAACTCGTAAAGCTGGTAGATACACAAGTAAATGCTAATCCTAAATTAGCATTGATGAATAAACCAGCTCCTGACTTTTCTGTAAAAGATACAGCTGGTAATACCATTAGTCTTAGTAGTTTTAAAGGTAAATTTGTATTGGTAGACTTTTGGGCCAGCTGGTGTAAGCCATGCAGAGAAGAAAACCCTAATGTAGTAGCGGCTTATAATCAATTTAAAGACAAAAATTTCACTGTACTGAGTGTTTCGCTGGATAGCAATAAATCTGCATGGAAGAGTGCAATAGATGCTGATGGATTAGTGTGGAATAATGGAAGTGATTTTATGCAATGGGAGAGCCCGATAGCAAAGAAATATAAATTTGAGGCAATTCCATTCAATGTATTAATTGATCCTACAGGAAAGATTATAGCAACAGAACTTACCGGAGATGCATTGCAAAAGAAACTAAGCGAGGTTTTAAAATAGCAGGGCTTAATTAGTTAATAGATACTAATTCATTATTATATATTTGAAATAGAATATTTCTTCAATATCATTAGAAGTATTGACAAATGTCTATCCTTTCAATTGATTAGGTGATTATTTGAAAATAAATTTGGTTGTTTTATAAAACTTATTATATTTGTCCCCGTGATGAACAAAATAGCAAATACTTTTAGTTA
>CANFLJ010000281.1 GCA_947447815.1 Chitinophagaceae bacterium
AATAAATTTTCGGCAGAACAATGGAACAATTATAGCAAAGCAGAGAAGGAAGAAATACTGATGAATCGCAGGCTTGCTTTCTCGAAATATGGGGAGGTAAACTGGTGTGAGGCATTGGGGACGGTGCTGGCAAATGATGAGGTGGTAAACGGCGTGAGTGAGCGTGGTGGACACCCTGTGGTGAAGAAGAAAATGCGTCAGTGGTATTTGCGTATAACATCTTATGCAGATCGTTTGCTGGAAGGCCTTGAGCGAGTGGACTTCAGCGATAGCATGAAGGAAATGCAAAGGAACTGGATAGGTAGAAGTGAGGGGGCGGAGATTACTTTCGAAATCAGCCTCACCCCCAACCCCTCTCCCGAGGGAGAGGGGAGTAAGACTCCAAGTAGTGAGGGACATGCTTCTTATAAAACCGCTTTAAAAGAGCATTGGGAAGTGCTAAAAAAGTATGGTCGTGATAATAGAAAAAATGGTACTGAAGCTGAGAATGTACTTTGGCAATTATTAAGGGATAATCAATTAGATGAAAAAGCAAGAAGACAACATAGTATAGAAGGTTTTATTGTTGATTTTGCATTTCTGAATTCTAAATTGGTTGTTGAAATTGATGGCGAATACCACGAAGAAACTGAGCAAAAGAAATATGATGATGCTCGTACGGCCTATCTGAATGAATTTGGATTTAACGTGATTCGATTTACTAATTCAGAGGTTATAAATAATTCACATGAGGTAGTTGAGAAGATAAAAAAGAGCCTAACTTCCAATACAGGCCTCACCCCCAACCCCTCTCCCAAGGGAGAGGGGAGCGTGTCTCCGAGTATAAAAGAAAAAAAGGTAACGGTTTATACTACTCGTCCTGATACTATTTTTGGAGTAGACTTTATGGTGCTGGCTCCTGAGCTGGAACTGGTAAATGAGATAAAATCTGCTGAACAAACAAAGGCTGTTGACGACTACATTACCTATGTAAAAAGCAGGAGCGACAGAGAGCGTATGGCGGAGGTAAAACTGATTACAGGTTGCTTTACTGGAGCCTATGCTATCAATCCTTTTAATGGTAAACAAATACCTATCTGGATCAGCGAATATGTGCTGGCTGGTTATGGTACGGGAGCTATTATGGCAGTGCCTTGTGGGGATGAGCGTGACTTTAAATTTGCTACTCATTTTAATATTCCTATTACCAATATTATTGGTGAATATTTTAATGGAAAAGAAGCGAATCCTACCAAGGATGCTATACTGGAAAACAGCGACTTTTTGAATGGCCTGGTAATGCGAGATGCGATTAAAGTTGCCAATGATAGGATAGAGGCAATGGGCATTGGTAAACGCAAGGTAAACTTTAGAATGCGTGATGCTGGTTTTAGCAGACAACGCTACTGGGGAGAGCCTTTTCCGATAGTATGGCAGGATGGAGTGGCAACAGCATTGACGGAAAAAGATTTGCCACTCGAACTACCGCATGTAGCTAAATACGGACCAGGGCCGGAGGGAGAAGGACCGCTGGCAAATATTACTGAATGGGTGAATACACCTGAAGGTAAAAGAGAGACGAGTACGATGCCGGGATATGCTGGTAGTAGCTGGTATTTTCTTCGCTATATGGATCCTACCAATAAGGAAGAATTTGTAAGTAGAAAGGCAAGCGATTACTGGAATAGTGTGGACTTATATATTGGTGGTACAGAGCATGCTGTAGGTCATTTGTTGTATAGCAGAATGTGGACGAAAGTATTGTACGACCTTGGATATATTGGCTTTGATGAACCATTTAAAAAGTTACTAAATCAGGGTATGATTACTGGTGTGTCTGAGTTCATTAAAGAACTTAGAATAGATAAAGATATTATTAGCCAATTTAATAACTGTGAACGTCAAGTTTGCTTTAATGTAAATAATAAAGAAATTAAAATTAATATACAATTTGGAGAAGGACATAATCATATTTATATAAGTCAAGATGTTAACTTTTCTTTCAACTTGAAAGTTTTTGAATTTAGCTCTCAAAAATTAATCGAAGTAAAATCTGATATTAGTGAGCATAGAGCAAACATTCAATTTATTGATCAAACTCCTGAAAAATCAACATTAGACATTGAAAAATGGATGATTTACCAACCAGTATATAAGAATTCTTTATTGATATGTAATAATGGGTATTGGTTTAATAATGCTTATCACGATTTTGATGGTAATGTTTTGTTAGATAAGTTAGATTTCAGAACTTTACCCGTTAATGAAAAGATGTCGAAATCAAAACTAAATACTCATAATCCGGATGATTTAGTGGAGCGATATGGTGCTGATACTTTCCGTATGTACGAGATGTTCCTTGGCCCTGTAGAACAGAGCAAACCATGGGACACTAAGGGTATAGAAGGGGTGCACCGTTTTCTGCGTAAGCTTTGGCGTTTATTCTTTGATGAACTGAAGGGTAAAGTATGGAATGAAGAGCAAGCAAATGCAGCAGAACTGAAGATTATTCATCGTGCCATTAAGAAGATAGAAGAAGATACAGAAAGATTTAGTTTTAATACGGCTGTAAGTGCCTTCATGGTTTGTGTAAACGAACTGGCAGATGCTAAATGCAATAAGAAAGAAGTGCTGAAACAAATGTTGATTTTATTGGTTCCTTATGCGCCACATATTGCAGAAGAACTATGGCATGAACTGGGTAATGCAGGCAGTATTCTGGATGCTACTTATCCTACCTTTAATCCACAATATTTAGTAGAAACTACTAAGGAATATCCGGTAAGTATTAATGGTAAAATGCGAACTACCATGAACGTTGCTTTGGATGCAAGTGCAGAAGATGTAGAGCAACTTACTTTAGCCAATGAAGTGGTGCAGAAATGGCTGGAAGGCAAGGCTCCTAAGAAGTTTATTTTTGTGAAAGGCAAGATGATCAACCTAGTGATTTAATTAAGAATTAAAAATTAATAATTAAGAATAAATACATATGTCAAAGGAAATTATTTACACTAATCAGGCTCCTGAACCTATCGGGCCTTACAGTCAGGCAGTGAAAGCTGGCAACTTATTATTTGTTAGCGGTCAGATCCCTATTGATCCTGCAACAGGTAATGTAGTAACGGGTTCTATAAAGGATGAAGCCACTCAGGTAATGAAGAATCTGGCAGCTGTTCTGGAAGTATCTGGTACTAACTTTAATGCAATTGTAAAGACAACAATATTCCTCAGCGATATGGCTTTGTTTGCAGAAGTGAATGAAGTTTATGGCAGCTATTTTACGGGCAATTATCCTGCAAGAGAAACTGTTGCGGTAAAGGGGTTGCCTAAGGGGGTGAATGTGGAAATTTCGGTGATAGCGGCTTTGTAATCGTGAGAATACAACGTGAATCGTGAGTCGTGAATAATTTATCACGACTCACGATTCACGTAACTCACGTTTATAATATAAGTATAAAACAATACATGAGTAATATTATCCTTTCTATACAGCAATTATTTACAGCATGTTTGTCTGCCAAT
>CANFLJ010000282.1 GCA_947447815.1 Chitinophagaceae bacterium
TAATTTATTAAAGCAATCTTTTCATACCTTTTAGCAACATATTCCCTATCCTGAAATGAAAAAGTGGAAAGGGGGTAGTGTACAATTTTGTTATGAGCATCTTCTATATATACTTCGCCATTTTTATACATATATAGAGAACCCTCCAGTATTTTTTGCTCATTGTTTAATTGCCACTTTTTTAAAATTATAGTACTATAATCTATATTGTGTGCATCAATGCTTTTAGCAATAAAAACAAATACAAATAATATTATTATTTTTCTCATGCTCATTTTATGTATAAGACGATAACTTTTGAAAGTTCCTCTATTTTAAGTTGATTAAATATTTTAATGCTGAACAACTATCTTTCTGTTTACAATTTCTTTACCTATTGCTAATTGAACAATATAAACTCCATTAGGTATATTTTTCAAACTAATATAATTCAAGGTTGTTTCAGCTAATACTTGACCTGAAGTAGAAACCAATTTTGAAATATGGGTTCTTGCATTATCATTACAGATAAATTGTACCTTATCGCTCGCAGGATTAGGATATACAATTACTTCATTGTTTTTTTGCTGATTATCGATACTGATGATATTCGAAACATTAAATTTTCCATCGGCATCCCACTCTTTTAGTCGGTAATAATTTATGCCATACACAGGGCTCTTGTCTGTATAAGAGTAATTTATAATCGCCGAACTATTACCCGAAGCTTTTACTTCTCCAGTCTTTACAAATTCTACTCCATCCACACTTCTTTCTATATCAAAATAACTGGTATTTATTTCTTTCGAAGAAGTCCACTTCAAAATGTTATTCGATAGTTCTTTATAACCACTAAAAGAAGTAAGACTGATAGGAAGATTCGATTTGCAGTTACCTATTTTATAACTATACCCAACACTTCCATTTATTTGTGAAGCATTTACTTCATTACCAATATAGGTCTTTACATAATCTACTTTAGCACTGTCATTATCTACCGTTACCAGCAAGAATCCTCTGCTTGGAAAAAATACACCGGTATAGTATCCCCATTGTGCTGCAAGATTGTTTTTGATATTCTTAGCAGAAGGTTGCGGTACTTCCTGATACACGATGCAATCCTTATCCTGTTTACCATAAAAATGATCATGACCATGAAAATAAATCGATCCATTATTATTTTTTAGGATACCATGTATAGGATCTCCCCATCCCGGACGATAAGTATTAAACCCATAAGATGAATCGGTGTTTTTGCCTCCCATTTCATAAAAATCTACCCACTCGGTACCACCTCTTCCATCATTGCCATTACCTCCTACTAACTGATGACAGAACACAAATTTAAATTTGGCAGTACTATTAATAATAGTATTCTTAAACCAGTTGTACTGAGCCGATCCTAGGGTCCATCCCCAGCCTGCTCTATTGGTTATTTTAGTATACCAGTATGGGTCAATTACTACAAACAATGCATTGCCCCATTCCCATGCATAATAATTTTCTCTCAATCCTACATAGGGTTCCGATATGGTATTACCTGTATAGAAACCATTAGGGTATGGGTTATTATAGTATTTTTTTCTGGTATTCGCAGCTCTTACGGGCAAGCAGGTATCGGTATTGTTGTTCAGCCATCCCAGTTCCCCTTCATGATTACCAATGGTTAAATATAATGGTACCGAATGACACACTTCATTCATATAAGGTCGGAAAAGCGTGGTTCTGTCAGTAATGTTTTTTTGATTTATTACGGGTAGTTTTTCCGACATAAATATATCGCCCAGATCTATCAGAAAGTCGGGTTGTTTCTTAAGCATATTCTGCAAAGTCAAGGTATACGATGCTGGGTTACAGTTAGTGTCAAGGTGCGGGTCTGCTTCTACGGCAAAAGAAAAACTGGTACCTCTTGGTCTTTGGGTATGAAAAAAATGTTCAGTACCGTTAGCATATGTTCCCCCACTTCCATTTATTCTGTATCTTGCTCTGTAATAGTATTTTGTATTAACAGATAAACCTCCAAATCTAACTACCACAGGCGTGTCTTTGATACTGGTATATACCGATGTGGTTTGCGTATAATTGCCTGTTGCAGTACCTATTTCCCAATATACATTTACAGCAGTATCTACCATAAAATTCATGGTTACAGAGGTGTCTGTTGGTCTTCCCAATAGTTCAGAGTACGTTTGCGATTTTGCTACTCCGGCAATCAACAATATCAGTAAAGTAATGGTTACGCGTACGTTCATTTTAATATTTATTTTATAACTACTTTTTCGTTTACTACGCCTTCTTCGGTTTCAATATTTACTATATATATTCCTTTAGCATAAGGCTTTATATCAATGCTGTTTTCCAGCGTTTGCAACATTATTTGTCCTGTAGTGCTTATCAGTTTTGTAGTATGTTTTTTAATAGAAGAGGGGAAGATGATATTTATTCTTTCAGTAGCTGGATTTGGATAAATAGACACGCCAAGTTTTTGATCGTTTCCTTTCAGTACTACCACATCAGAAAGTTTTATAGTTCCATTTTCATCTACTTGTTTTAGTCTATAATAAAAATCAAGTTGTTCAGTAAGATTATCAATGTACGAGTAATTGCTGTTGGCTGTAGTGGTACCATTTCCTTTTACAACCCCTATTTTAGTAAAGATTGTTCCATCAATGCTGCGTTCTATTTCAAAATGATGATTATTTCTTTCAGTTGAAGTAGTCCATTTCAGGATGTTTTTAGCACTTTCTTTATAGCCTTTAAACGACAAAAACTGAACAGGCAAAGTAGCACAGGCACCTACTGTATAAGAGAAAGCTACCTCGCCATTATGGTGCAATCCACTTACAGTATCCTTCGGTAAATAGGCCCTTACAAAATCTACTTTCACACAATCCGAAGATACAGTTACTCTCATATGGCCAGTACCATCCAGCGTATCGGAAACATAGGCAGCAGCATTGGCCAGCATACCTATAACATAAGTAGAATCAGCAGCCATCGGCAACGACTGATACACCACATTATCCATCTTTTCGTGAGCAAATACATGATCATGACCCTGAAAGAAAACCGTTACCCCATTATCTACAAACAATTTATGTATAGGTTTAGCCATATTCGGACGCCGGGTAGGAAAGCTATAAGTATTTCCATTCGCCCCATCATATCCACCCCATTCGTACAACTTAGCATTGGTAATGCCTCCACGGTCTTCGGCTCTGATATGATGACAAAAAACAAACTTAAATTTAGCCGTACTGGTCTCCAGAGTTTGTTTCATCCAGTCGTATTGTTGCTGCCCCAGCGTCCAGTCCCAGTTATGTGGCTTTGCCGATGTATCGCAGTCATCTCTGTACACATCCAGTACTACAAACAGGGCATTGCCCCAGGTCCAGGCATAGTAGTTTTCCGGATACCCTATACCATATGCTTCCATGGTGTTGTTGCCGGTATAAAAAGTATTTGGATATGGATTAGGGTAATAATA
>CANFLJ010000283.1 GCA_947447815.1 Chitinophagaceae bacterium
ATTGGTAAGGAAGTAATTGTACCTATCATCAACCGTAAAATACCTATCATAGCGGATGAATATGTAGATGCTGAATTTGGAACAGGGGCATTGAAAATTACGCCGGCACACGATAAGAATGATAACGAGATAGGTCGTAAACATAGCCTAAAAGCACTGAATACACTGGATGCTTCTGGTAAATTTACTGCAGAAGAACTGATGGAGGAAAACCCTTCTGAGTTAGTGCTGTCTTACAATGGGGTAGATCGTTTTGTACTACGTAAAAAGATAGTAGAAGACATTGCTGCATTGGGACTAATAGAAAAAATAGAAGACTATAAAGGTCAGGTAGGAACGAGCGAAAGAACCGGTGCGGTGATAGAATCAAGACTTTCTTTACAGTGGTTTATGGATATGAAAGGATTTATGCAAAAAAATCCTGAAGCCCTTTCTTCTGTAATGAATGATGAGATAAGATTCCACCCTGCAAAACTGAAGAATACCTACAATCACTGGTTAGAGAATATTAAAGACTGGTGTATCTCCCGTCAGCTCTGGTGGGGACAAAGAATACCTGCCTGGTACGATGAAAAGGGAAATGTATATGTAGCAAAAACAGCTGAAGAAGCAATTGCTCAGGCTCCCAACTCAGGACTCACTATTCAGGATTTAAAACAAGACGAAGATGTATTAGATACCTGGTTCTCTTCCTGGTTGTGGCCAATAGAAGTATTTAAAGGAATCAGTAATCCTGATAACGAAGAAATTAATTACTACTACCCTACCACTACATTGGTTACGGGTCAGGATATCATCTTCTTCTGGGTAGCCAGAATGATAATGGCGGGTTACGAGTTTAAACAACAGCTGCCTTTTACCGACGTTTATTTTACCGGAATGGTAAGAGATAAACAAGGCAGAAAGATGAGTAAACAATTGGGCAATAGCCCCGATCTGTTGGGCTTGATAGATACTTACGGAGCTGATGCGGTACGTTTTGGAATATTAATAGCCTCACCTGCAGGGAACGATTTACTGTTTGATGAAAGCAGTCTGGAACAAGGAAGAAACTTCAATAATAAAATATGGAATGCCCTGAAGCTGGTGAAGATGTGGGAAGGCAGACAGGTTGCAAGTTCCGGGTTGCAGGATACTGGTAACCAGCAACTGGTAACCAGCAACTTTGCAATAGAGTGGTTCGAAAACAGATTGAATGAAGTAAAGATTGAAGTAGAGGGCTTAATGAAACAGTTTCAGTTGAGTGCTGCTTTAAAAGTAATATACAGTCTGGTTTGGGATGATTTCTGTAGCTGGTATCTGGAGTGGGTTAAGCCAGGATTTGAGCAACCAATTGATGCAGCAGTATATCGTAAAACAGTAGCGTTCTTTGATGAGTTATTATTAATACTTCATCCGTTTATTCCTTTCATTACAGAAGAAATATATCATCTATTAAACAACAGAACGCAGGATCTTACAACTATTGTTAGTCAGGAGCCGGGTGTTGTAAATAAACGCATTCTGGAACAAGGAAATGTGTTGAAAGAAGTGATTTCTACCATCCGTGATGCAAGGGTTAGAAATCAGATAAAACCTAAAGATTCTATTAAGCTGCATATTCAAACAGATAATGCTGCTATCTATACTTCTATCAGCGCTATTCTTAGCAAACAGATTAACGCTGAAAGCATTGTATTTACTACCGAAAATGTAGCAAATACCATTGTGGTAGCAATAGAAAAAGATAAGTTCTTTATTGAATCAGAAAAGCAATTAGATACTGCTGCTTTAAAAGAAGAATTACTGAAAGATCTTGCGTATCAGCAAGGCTTTCTGGAAAGCGTAATGAAGAAGCTGGGCAACGAACGTTTTGTAGCCAATGCTAAACCTGAAGTGGTGGCCATTGAGCAAAAGAAAAAAGACGATGCCGAGGCAAGAATCAGAACTATAGAAGAAAGTCTGGCAGCGTTGTAATACAGGAGAGAGGAGGAAGGAAACAGGAGTTAGGAGAATACAAATACATTAAAATGATGAGGGATATATTTCTTAGAGCTTTATTATTGGTTACCATTTTTACTATTGGAGTAAAGTCCTTTGCACAAGATGCTGAAACACAATGGTTGATTCATAATAATTCTGCCAACCCATCTGGATTATGGAAAGGTCTTTCTTCTTCTGTTTATCCAATAGCGCTGGCTACTCCATCGGCAATTCTGGCTTATGGTTATCTAAAAAAAGATAAACATTATAAAAATGCAGGATGGTATCTGGTAGGAACGCTGGCAGCAAATACAATAGTTACACAGGGTACTAAATATCTGGTAAACCGTCATAGACCGTATACAGATTATCCTTCTTTAATAACGCCTAATCAAATAGAAAACGATCCCTCTTTCCCATCTGGACATACTTCCACCGCGTTTGCTACGGCTGCTGCATTAAGTATAACGTTTAATAAATGGTATGTAACGGTACCAGCCTATGCATGGGCTACTGGCGTAGGTTATGCCCGTATAAATATGGGAGAACATTACCCATCGGATGTATTGGTTGGAGCAGCTATTGGAGTAGGAAGTGCATACTTGTGTAACTGGCTGAATAAAAAGTTCTTTAATAAGGCAAGGCAATAGGCAAAGAGGCAGGCTATAGTAATACAAGTACTGGTTTATTTATTGTATTTACTTGAAACCTGCAACCAGCCACTTGCAACAAACAATCCCTCTATTTCTTCACCGCTCTTACCATCTCTCTTTTATGTGGGGGACCAGGAATTTTCTCTACGGTAAATCCTGCCGCTACCATACTTCTTCTTACATCACTCTTGGAGCAATAAGTAGTTAATACTCCCCCGGGGTTTAATACATTATACAATTTAATAAAGACCTCTGTAGTCCATAGCTCCGGCTGGATTAAGGGGGCAAAAGCATCAAAATATATCAGATCGAAGGTCTTTTCAGGAACATATTCCAACAAAGAAGTCTGCTGTTTTAAAAGTTGAAAGAAAGGAGAAATGGTATTTGATACACCCCATTCGGCAGCATGAATATTATTAAAGTAGTGTTGTTCGTCTCCCAACATCCCGGCATAGTTCAAAGCAGCTAATTCCTCCTTAGATAAGGGATATAATTCCACTGCAGTATACTCTATTGCAATCTGATTCTTTTCGGCCCACTTAGCCGTTAAAAATGCATTTAATCCTGTTCCCAAGCCCATTTCGAATAGGTGTATTGGAGTCTTTGCATTAGAAGCAATATGTTCCAGTCCTGACTGGATAAATACATGATTGCTTTCTTGAACAGAACCATGCGTACTATGGTAGGTAATCTGTTGTTCGGGTAAGAAAATGGTATGCGATCCGTCTTCCGTAATGATTATTTCTTTCTGCATCTATCAAAAAATATTATCTTGTGCCAATATGAAATACAAAGATTGCTTATCTAAAGATAAAAAACTGGTTTCTTTATTGAAAGAAAAGACCTTTG
>CANFLJ010000284.1 GCA_947447815.1 Chitinophagaceae bacterium
CCTGATGACTATATTACTAAAAGCAGTTTTCAGTTTTCGCCTTACGATAAATCATTAAAAGCTACGCTGGCAAACGATCCTTATATCCTGAACAGTTTCCTTTACCGGAATTTTAATGGTCAGGCCGACTTTGAAGAAGCAACTTATCTGGATATGCACATTTATCAGTGTGGCAGAAAACTATATAAACCAATCTATGGTCTGGAGAACTTTGATGAGAGTGAAAAGATCATGATAAAAGCTTATGAGGCTCAGGCTAGGGAGACAAAACGTAAGAGTCATAGCAAGGAAACCGAAGACGAGAACAATAGCAGCAACATGTCGTACTCCGAAAAGATAGAGGATGCCTACAGAAAGGGCGATCTGGATCTGATGGATAGTCTTGATAGAAAAGAAGAACAAAGTGAGGCTTTTAATGAGCTATTCCTTTATAAAAGAAATGACATTCAAGCCATTCATATTGATAGCCTGCTTAAAACAGGTATCTCCATATTTGCAGGCGTAGGCGCAGCTCACTTACCTGGTGCAAGAGGCGTAATTGAGCTTTTGCGTAAAGAAGGATATACCCTCACTCCTATTATCATGGGCATGCAAAGCCCAAAACAAAAGGAGGAAATTAATAAGGTACGTATCCCCATTACTTTCACAAAACAAGTAGCCGAAGACTCTATTTTCTCTGTTGCGGTTCCTGGTAAACTATATTCTTTTTCGTTTGCAAGTTCTTTGATAGGCAAGCAGTGGATTCATGCCGATTTTGGCAATGGCTCATATTATACTGTATCCCGTTTAAGCACTGCTGCAGGGCTTTGGGGGCAAGATGAAGCTTATGTATACCGCAAGATAGATAGTGCATTATATGAAAACATTCCTGGGAAAATACTGGAGCGTACTCCTATTAAACTAAATGGAATTAAGGGGTACAATATTGTAAACAAAACCAGTAAAGGCAATATACAACGCTACAATATTTTTGTAAGAGGTAGCGAGATTATCATTTTTAAAATGAGTGGTAATGAAGAATATGTTCAGGGGCCTGAAGCCGAAAAATTCTTCTCCAGTATCTGGTTGAAACCTCGTAGTAAAAGCTGGAAGACTTTCGTACCTAAGAATAGGGCCTTTAATGTAAGTTTCCCTGACGACCCTATTCCGGGAGATGCCAACTCGGATAATGATGATAGTTATGGCCGAAAAGCTTTTAAGGAAGAGCCTTTAAGCTATGAATGTACCGATACCGCTACCGGAAACTTCTATTATGTATTTACTAAATCTATCACCAATCACGAGGTATTAGAAGAAGATACATTTAATCTTGCACTGGCTGCCGAAAGCTTTATTACCAGTGAATTTATTAACGAACCTACCTATCGCAAACAAATTAATTTCAAAGGATTTCCCTGCTTAGAAACCAAGGGCACCTCTCCTGAAGGTAGTAAGTATATTGCCCGTGTGTTCCTTAAGGGGAACAATTATTATACTGTATTAGCAAAATATAATAAAGCGGAAAGTGAAGCTCAGAAATTTGTTCAGTCCTTTTGCCCCACTCCATTTAAATATGATCAGCCTAAGGTATATACCGATTCGGCTATGTTTTTTACGGTTAAGTCTCCTGTTGTTCCAGACTCTATCAGTAAAGCATTTCTGGATATTTCCCGTATTTCGCAGAAGACACAAGAGCTGGACAGAAGAAAAAAAGATTATGAAGAGCCTTACTGGAAAGAAACTTTAAGAGTATTGTTCCGTTCTGCTGCCACTAACGAAATTATTTCTGTAGCCTCTCGACCTTACCCTAAATATTATTATATAAATGATAGTGCCGACTTCTGGAAGAAAGCTATTGAGAATATAAAAGAGTATGATACTAAAACCAAGACTTGTGATTTTATAGAAAAGAAAAGAACCTTCACCACCCTTCCTGACAGAAAAATCTGTGATGTAATAGTGAGCGATACCGGAAGTTCGCAGATAATAAAAGCAAGATGGATAATCTATAATGGTAGAATATTTACATTGAAGATACTTACCGACAGTGCTTTATCCTCCAGTGATTTTATAGAACAGTTCTATTCTTCTTTCACTCCATTATTTGACAGCTCTACCAACTTTGATATTTATAAACCAAAGAGTGATGTATTCTTCAAAGACTTTTACAGCAAGGATAGCACAGTAGCTAAGTTTGCAAAAAAGAATATTACTTACATCAAATTTGAGGAGGCGGATATTCCTAACATTGTAAAAGCAATCAAGAGCCTGGAGCAGGACAATGCACAAAAGGATTACCTAAACTACAAGGCTGCATTGATAAAGGAAATGGGATATCTGAAAAAAGATAGTCTAGTGGCTAATGAGATAAAGAAACTGTATGATGCATCCATTGATACTGCTACCTTACAGAATGAAGCTGTATTAGCTTTAGCCAGACTTAAACAAGCTAAATCGTATGCTATATTAAAGAATATCCTTAGTACAGAGCCTCCTGTGTTTGATAACAGTAGCGATATGGATAAACTGTTTGATTTGATGACAGATTCTGCTAAACTGGCAAGATCATTGCTTCCTGATGTACTATCTCTGAATGGACTGGATGACTATAAGAAGAAAATCACCTTCCTCTTAACCGATTTGATAGACAGTAATCAGATAGCTGCTAAAGACTATGAAAGTATCTTTTATAAAATATTCTTTGATGCTAAGATTGAGCAAAAGAAACTGATGGCTACAGATGAGAAACTCATCAATAAAAAAGAAGACGATAAAACAGAGCATTATAAGAATCCTAAAACTTTAAAATCGTACTGCAAATTGCTATTGCCATTCTGGAATCTGAATCCTAATGTGCCTATTTATTTTTCTAAGTTATTAAAGACAAGAGATAATACTGTCAAATTAAATACGGTAGAGCTTTTACTAAAAGAGAAACTACCTGTACATGATTCTATTCTGGAAGATATTTGTAAAGAAGAAAAATACCTGGGAGAATTATATGAGGTATTGAAAAAAGATAGTGCTGAAAACCGTTTTCCTGCTAAGTATAAGAAACAAGAATTGCTGGCAAAAGCGGTATTAGTAAATAGTACCGGTACGTACAACAAGAAGGATAGCATAGAATACCTGAATAAGTACTTACCTGTATCCCTGAAAGGGCAAAAAGGAAATGTATATTTCTTTAAGTACAAGAGCAGTGAAAAAGATGTAGACTGGAAACTTGCGGTATCTGGAATTCAGCCTGAAAATCTGAAGGAAATAAATGCAGACGAAACCATTCTGGAATTTACCGACAAGGTGTTGAAAGTAAATCAGCCACTGGATACGCAGTTAAAGAAATTGCTGAAAGAAGAAGTTTATTCTATTCGTAAAAGTAGTAGTCACTATTATGGATATAGTTACAGAAGGAATAGATATAGATATTAATCATTAAATGAAGCAATAGTTTATTAAGACAACGGATTAATAACTCGTTA
>CANFLJ010000285.1 GCA_947447815.1 Chitinophagaceae bacterium
TAGATCTTTACTTCATTAGGAGTCATCTTCACATTCTCCAGAATCTTGCCACGCATTTGTTCTGCCTGCTTTCTTTCTTTAAAGTTTTGTCTGAAATCTTCTTTTATCTGATAAATAGTCTTACCAGCAATCTCTTCCAGTACTTGCTGTGAACCATATTCTCTGATAAATCCACGAATCTGATTGTCCAGTGCCGCATCTATTTCATCATCACCTACTACCAGCGAATCTTTTTCTGCCTGTATTACCAGCGATTTTTGTATAAGCTGACCTTCCAGAAAAGCACATTCTGGATTTGGAGGCAAAGAACTCTCCTGACCCTGACGTTTGTAATCGGCAATAGCATTTAAGATATCGGAGCGAAGAATAATTTTGTCGCCCACCTGTGCAATTATTTTATCAGCAATAACTTTTTTAGGTTGAGCCAATACAACAGTAGAGCTAAGTATAGCAAAACACAAAAACAGTTTATATATTTTATTCATCTGAAAGACTATTCTATTTATACGAAAAGTTTCCAAATATATAATGCATATGCTGTAACCCTTTTATAAAGATTTCTTTTAACCCAGATTTTGCAGTTAAAATACCTGCAACTGCTTTCTGCATAACCTTTATAGACTCATAATTGTACTAATGAAATTAAATTTGAGAGTTATTATTTTTAACCCTTATTATTGCGGATAAACTAAAAAATCATGCTAAAATTTCAGCAGTTTTGACCGTAAAATATAAATTTTATAGGTAATGTGTGTACTTTACACATTAATTATACTATTTTAGCGGTTCTAAACGATTTACACGTGGCTACCATAGAAAAAAATGGCGTGAAAACGCCTGCAAAGAAGAAAGTGTCTAATGGGCAGATTGTCTCTAAAAAAGAAACTAAAGCGCCTAAAAAAGAAAACCAGAAAGTTAAAGAACCTTTATCGACAAAGAAAGTTATGGAAGTAAAAGAAGTAGCAACAACACAGAAGAATATTGCCGAAACCGTATTCTTTCACATCGTATTTCACACCACATATGGTCAGAATTTATTCATTACCGGAAACCACGAAATATTTGGAAATGGTGATGTAAGCAAGGCTATACCTATGCATTTTCTGAATGATGGTATATGGACAGCCGAGCTATTAATAGATGAATCGCATTATGCCGATAAAGAAATTGCCTATCATTACCTACTCCGTAATGCAGATGGAACCTACATCTACGATGCAGATCAGGACAGGAAAATAAACCTGACCGATTTAAAGAGTAAGAGTATCCTGATGCTGGATGCATGGAATCATGCTGGTTATTACGAGAATGCATTTTATACAGAAGCATTCAAAAATGTTTTATTTAAAAATAAGTCAACAGAAGTTAAAGCGAAAAAGCCAGCTAATGTTACCCATATTTTCAGAATCAAAACACCTATGCTGAACAAAGGGGAAACCGTTTGTTTGTTGGGTAGCAATAAAAAACTTTCGGAATGGAACAAGGAAGATCCTATTCTGATGGGTAAAACCGAAGGATCGGATAGTTACGAAGTCCACCTGAATCTTTCTAAAATTGCGGTACCATTTGCTTACAAATATGGTATCTATAATGTAGAAGAAGAAAAATTTGTTCGCTTCGAAGATGGCAACAACCGTATGCTATTTGATGGTGCTGCTACAGATAAACTTACCGTAATCAACGATGGCTTTTTACAAGTGCCTTTGCATCATTGGAAAGGATCGGGTGTAGCCATCCCGGTATTCAGTCTGCGTAGCAAAAATAGCTGGGGAATAGGAGAGTTCAACGACATTAAATTACTGGCTGACTGGGGCAACAAGATTGGATTGAAACTAATTCAGATTCTACCAATCAATGATACTACGGCCAATCATTCCTGGCTGGATTCTTATCCATATTCTGCCATTTCTGCATTTGCGCTGAATCCTATTTACCTGCACCTTCCATCGGTAGTTACAGAAAGTAGCTTACTGGACGAGTTTGAAGAAGAGCGTGTACAGCTAAATAATCTTTCGCAGATAGATTATGAAGGTGTGATAAAACTGAAGTGGAGAATTATCTACAAGCTATATCCGATTTTAAAGGATAAAATCTTTGCTTCAAAAGACTACAAAGAATATTACAACAACAATAAACACTGGTTGCTGCCTTACACATTATTCTGTTATTTCAGAGATTTGTACGGTACTGCCAACTACTACAACTGGCCAGAAAATAATACCTATGCTACTATAGATGTTGCAAAACTTTCTGCTCCGGATGCACCTAATTTTGATGAAGTAGCTATACACAGTTTTGTACAGTATTTGCTGCACGTTCAACTGAAGGAAGCTACCGATTATGCACACTCTAAAGAACTGGTTTTCAAAGGAGATATACCTATTGGTATCTACCGTTATGGTGCCGATGCATGGCAGTCGCCTGATTTATATTTCATGAATGCTCAGGCAGGTGCTCCTCCTGATGATTTTGCCGTAAAAGGACAAAACTGGGGATTCCCTACCTACAATTGGGCTCGTATGAAAGAAGACGGATTTGCCTGGTGGAGACAACGTTTCGAGCAGATGAGCTACTACTTTGATGCCTTCAGAATAGATCATATTCTTGGCTTCTTCCGTATCTGGTCTATTCCATTAAATGCGGTAGAAGGAATCATGGGCCACTTTGTACCGGCTATTCCTGTTCGTATTAATGAATTAAATCAGAGAGGTATTCACTTTGATTATCTGCGGTACACACGTCCATTTATAAATGATGCTGTTTTGTTCGATCAGTTTGGCTATGATGATGTATACATTAAGAACAACTTTTTAAATAATGTAGGTAATGGTAATTATGCATTAAAAGAAGAGTTTGATACACAGGTAAAAGTAGAAGCATATTACCTGACTAAAGAAGAAAACGACTTCAATAGCAAGATAAAAATTGGCTTATTCGATTTAATCAGCAATGTAATCTTCTTTGAAGAAGAAGGCAGTAATGCAACCGCATTCCACTTCCGTTTCAATATGGAAAACACTTTATCCTTCAAGTACCTTGACCATGCAACTAAGGATAAATTAAAAGACTTGTATGTAAATTATTTCTTCCGTCGTCAAGATGATTTCTGGAGAAAAGAAGCAATGAATAAATTGCCGGCATTGCGTCGTGTTACCAATATGCTGATCTGTGGCGAAGACCTTGGATTAGTACCTGATTGTGTACCAGACCTGATGAAACAACTAGGATTGTTAAGCCTGGAAATTCAGAGAATGCCGAAGGATAATTCTAAAGAGTTCTTCCATCCAAATGATGCTCCTTACCTGAGTGTGGTTACGCCTTCTACCCATGATATGAGTACCATTCGTGGATGGTGGGAAGAAGATAAAGCTAAGATGCAGGGATTTTATAATCATCAGTTGGGCAAAGAAGGTGGTGCTCCTTATTTCTGCGAAGCATGGATCAATCGCCTA
>CANFLJ010000286.1 GCA_947447815.1 Chitinophagaceae bacterium
CAATGCTTCTAATTGATGACAATATTTTTTATATTGAGTGGTTGATTTTATCACCTTATACGGTAAGTTTTCCATAATATCATTTTTAATACTTATCTATTTTATACTGTTCTCCTTTATTACATAGCGCACTGTAAGCAGCGTGTGAGCCAATCCATTTTATATATAAATGAACATTTGTACTGCCAAAATGATACTTACAAATCATTCTATGATTGTTACCTCCTATATCAAACACTACCCTACATGTTCCATTTCCCAGCAAATCTGCTGACCCGTAGGTACATTTAATATCACCAGGTTCTATCCAGTCGGCATATTTCAGTACAGAAAGCCAAATACTAAAAGAGCCTCTTCCTGGCGCATTTTGTTTAGTATATTCTTCAATCGAACTTCTCCTAATCAATCTTACTTTCATACAAGCCGATTCAAATGTAATGAATCTTCACTTAATGTGAAGTATTTTATTCTCAAACACAAAAGCTTCCCATCGTACAATAGGAAGCTTTTATCAATTATATACGCAGTAATAGTATAATCAGTCAGAATTAATATACGTATAAAATGTATTTCTAACCCCCGAAATTTCGGGGCTCACGACTCACAATATACTACTCACGACTCACGATGTATTACTCACGATTCACGATGTATTTCTCACGATTCACGTTGTATTCCTTAAGAGCACATCTTACTTACCACCACACTCAATGGCCCAACCCCTGCATTGTTGAAAACGTAAAAGTAAAAATAGTATTCTAGCCCTTTGGTTAATCCGGAGAACACTTTTTTACGGCTATGATCAAAGTTATGTATTACTTTAAAAGGTAAATTAGCAGGAATAGTTAAAGAAGTTTCATTAATAATCTGCAAACCTTCTGGTAAGGTGTGTCCTTCGCAAACAATGCACCCGTAATGATGATTAGCGCCAAAACTTTCGCATTCTACATCCAGAATACCGGATATTGAACCATTTGTTACAGTGATGGAGGTAGCCTGCCCTGGTACTACAGACTTTGTAGGTGGCACACCATGAACTGGTGTAAAACCAGACACAAGGATTATATTGAAGTCTCCTTTAGCAACTGCATTTACATAAACAGCATGATCATTTAATAATGAAATCAATGCATTGAAAGCAGCCTCAAAATCAGGTTTTTGAGCCTTTCCGCCCATATCATAGATTGAATAGGATGATTGAGTAGCATTAATAATTTCTAAGAAATGAGCCTTGGTACAAGGTAAAGCTGGGGATTTTAATGGATCAAACACTAATGGGTGCCCCCAAATACCGTCCATCACTTTGGTACCAAAAGTAGGTAAACTAACCCCTGAAAAGCGGTGGAATTCTAAACCACATTCTGCGAATAGTATCATATATACTTGTTTATAAATTTAAAAAATAAAAAATCAGTAGTATTTTGTTTAAAAATAGATTTAATAATGGATCTAAAAGGCAAAGCGCTTGCATTTAAGTAATACAAACTTGCTTTAGTGCTTTGCAACATAGCTATGATGTATTGCAAGCTTGCATTAGAACGATGTAATATAGTTTTGATAAATTGCAATCTTGCTTTAAAGTAATGCAAGATTGCTTTTGAAGAAAGCAATATGGATTTAATGTAATGCAAGCCTGATTTTGTGGAAATCACTATTGCTTTACCATAATGCAATAGTGATTTGAAGGAAAGCAAGATAAATGCTATATGAAATGATCTTTTAGAGAAATAAGAAGCAACAGTTGAGCCTAAAATGGAATTTAATTTATTAAATAAATTAGTGGTATTGAGTAATGCAGTGAGTAATGACAGAAGGCTATCTT
Organism: Chitinophagaceae bacterium; assembly: GCA_947447815.1. Lineage (GTDB taxonomy): Bacteria > Bacteroidota > Bacteroidia > Chitinophagales > Chitinophagaceae > CANFLJ01. The sequence goes on from CANFLJ010000286.1 coordinate 1,823, forward strand.
TTGCTGGTAGCGGTGAGAACTTTAGCGGCATCTGAAAGGTTGCCTGTCTCATGATTTTGGGACTTGTAAAGACGAAGAGCAATTAATTTGTTGACCGAATCTTTGTTGCTTCCTCCGCCTTAGGTTGCAAACCACGACTACATAATCCATACCTCCTAATTAAAAGGGTGATAATGGGAAATAAATATGCTGGTGTAATATAAAGAGGTTTGAAATGAGGGCTTATTGTATTCTATATTCGCGTTAAGGCTGTAAGGGAATATCCTTTCCGATGCCACCAATGAACATGACCATAATTGCAGCAATTATTAGGTGGCATTGGAAAGATAGGAATAGACAGACTGGGCCGAAGGCAACGCCCAAAATCAAAGTAAAAAGTAAAAAAGTAAAAGTAAAAAGAAAGACAAGAGCTAATTAGCTAATTTGATAATCACTGTTGTCCGGTTAAACTTAAAATGTAAACATCAACATCAATGTTTGCAACGGTTTCATGCATAAGTTTTGTCTTTTTAAAAAAGTAAGCCCCCTTTTATTTATGCAGAACTAAATAAGTCAAGCTGTTGTTTTATTGGGGGTTCTTTATACTTTACCAATGTTTTTTCTGGGTTTTCCAGAAAAGCCAGTAGATTAATATAATTCATTAAATGAAGTCTTACCATACTGCTAACATTAGAAAAAGACCATACCTTCTTTACCTTCTTTTTTACAATCTTGAGCAATAAATCTGTTATTAATGCACACCATATCTGTATTTTAATGGCATTCTCACTCTCTCCCAGAAAATGCTTTAACGGATAGGTTTGTTTCAGACGTTTAAAGAGTAATTCTATCTGCCATCTTTTCTTATAAATAGTTGCAATTAAAGAAGCTTTAAATTTTTTAGCATTGGTAATAAAGTAGAATATTCTTTTGGTTTCTGCATCGTAAAACTTGATACGCCTAACCTTTATTCTTTTTGTTTTTGTATTCCCCGGCTTACCTAATATAACCCAATCATCAGCGATTACGCCTAATTCCTTTTCTTTTTCCGAGACAAGTTGTGTTTCAACTTCTTCCTGATAAGCTACATTACTCATCCGTGTTACCCAGGTTACAGATTCATTATTCCATGTATCAAACTGATCATAGCTGTTATACCCTTTATCAAAAACCACTATTGCACCTTTGGGTAAAGAGATATGTTTAAATATTTCCTTGTCATTTTTGGTGGCATCTGTAATCATAGTAAATACAGGGATGTCATCAGATGCTTTTACCATCATGTGCGCCTTAGCTCCTCCTTTCTTTTTCCCGTTTACCGGATTACTTCCCATGGCTTTCATAATCTCTGTAAACAGACTGATAGTCGTAGAATCGATTAAGAATAACCTATTTTCTATAGATCCTTTTATTCGGCTGTCCGGTAAATATTTATAATGATGACGATAAAGGGATTGATATACTGAACTAAAAAATTCAAAGGTTCTCTCATTGTTAGCATCTGATAAAGTGCTTCTTTTAGGAATATACTTAAGGCCTAAATGTAGTAGCTTATGATGACAAGCCATTAGTCCTGTAACCACTTCACGGATACCCTCACACTTTTGAAAACAAGTATACAACATCGTAACCAGGTG
>CANFLJ010000287.1 GCA_947447815.1 Chitinophagaceae bacterium
GAATCAGCGAAGGAATATTAAATACTAGCAGACTTGCAACTTGTCCTTTTTATTGCGTGTAGTATATTATTGCAAATATAGGGGTTTAGGATTTAATGGATTTTATTAGTACATCGTTCAATGTTTAATACGTTTAAATCGTTTAACGTTATACAGCCCATCATTCCAATAATCACCTGTATTACCAGAAACAAGTAACCAACAAATTGTAACTGTATTTCCATAAGCTAAATAGTAAATTGTATTTATCTCCTTTTCTCCTTTCTCTGCGGCGAATGTATTTGTATTCAATCCGCCAATTCGTTAATCAGCTAATCCCCCAATCCACTAATCCGAAATTAATGCCTTTCATAAAAAAACATCCATCGTTTTATCTAACCTATTATTTTTACCGCAAACATTTAGATCATGATAAGAAGAATTTTTGGTTCACTGATGGTATTATGCATAAGTATGGCTACTGTATCAGCACAGAGTAGCGACTCCTGGAAAAAAGAATACCGTGCTTTTGCCACTAAAGAAAATGATTTAATTCATACCAAGATTGATGCTCGCTTCGATTTCCTGCATTCTTATCTAAATGGTAAAGTATGGCTGACCTTAAAACCGCACTTTTATGCAACCGATTCTTTGTGGCTGGATGCAAAACAGATGGATATTCATCTGGTAGAAATGGTAAAAGAGGGTAAAAATATTCCCTTGAGTTACGAGTATGATAGCATGCGTTTAAAAGTGCATCTTGATAAATCATACAATAGCAGTGATACCTATACTATCTATATAGATTATACGGCTAAGCCCGATGAAACCAATTTTAAAGGTAGCCGTGCTATTACCGATGCAAAGGGATTGTACTTTATTAATCCAAAGGGTGAAGAAAAAGATAAGCCTACCCAGATATGGACACAGGGCGAAACCGAGAGCAATTCTGTATGGGTACCTATCATAGATAAGCCTGATCAGAAAACAACAGATGAAATTTATATGACCATACCAGATAAATATGTTACGCTGAGTAATGGTAAACTAGTTAGTCAGACAAAAAATGCCGATGGTACCAGAACAGATTACTGGAAGATGGAATTGCCACATGCACCTTATCTGATTTTTATGGGTGTAGGAGAATATGCTATTGTAAAGGATTCTTACAAAGGCAAAGAAGTAAACTATTATGTAGAAAGTAAATATAAAGATGTAGCCAAGAAAATATTTGGACTTACACCAGAGATGATGGGTTTCTATTCCAGAATTTTAGGCGTAGAATATCCATGGAATAAATACTCTCAGATAGTAGGTCGCGATTATGTAAGTGGTGCCATGGAGAATACTACCGCTACTTTACACATGGAGCGTGCACAGCAATCTGCCCGCGATCTGGTAGATGGCAACAGTTGGGAAAGTACAATTGCGCACGAACTGTTTCATCAGTGGTTTGGCGATTTAGTTACCTGCGAAAGCTGGAGCAATCTTACTGTAAACGAAAGCTTTGCCAACTATAGCGAAACCCTTTGGGATGAATACAAGCATGGCAAAGATGCCGGTGATGCGCAGAACAATGGCGATATGCAAGGATACCTGATGAGTGGTGGTGCCGCTAAAGTACTAGTGCGTCATTACTATGCCGATAAAGAAGATATGTTTGATGGCGTAAGCTACAATAAGGGTGGAAGAATCCTGCACATGTTGCGTAATTATGTTGGCGACAGCGCTTTCTTTAAATCATTGAATCTATACCTTACTACTAATAAGTTTGGCAATGGTAGTGCTCACAAACTTCGTCTGGCTTTCGAAACCGTTTCTGGTAAAGATCTTAACTGGTATTTTAATCAGTGGTACTTTGCTGCAGGTCATCCTAAGCTGGATATTGCTTATGAGTATAATGATACTACAAAGCAAACTACTGTAATTGTAAATCAGTTGCAGGCAGATGATAAAGTATTTAAACTGCCGGTGGCTATTGATGTATATGTAGGTAAGGATAAGAAAAGATACCAGGTTTGGGTAGAAAACAAAACAGATACTTTCCGTTTTGATGCTGCTACAAAACCAGACTTAGTAAACTTTGATGGCGACAAGATTTTGTTGTGCGAAAAGAAAGACCATCATACCATAAGCGAGTATGCTTATATGTATAAGTATGCTGCTAAGTATATGGATAGAAAAGAAGCAATGGCTTATGCTACCAAGCACATGAGCGAACCGCAGGCTTACGAGATTGTAAAAGCCGCATTGGGTGATCCTTATTTCGATTTCAGAAAACAATCACTGGAGTATTTATCCGATTCTACTTTAAGTGCTGATATCATTGCCAAGGTAGAAAACATTGCAGCCACCGACGATCATAAAAAGATACAGGCTGCTGCAATTGAGCTTTTAGGCAAACAAAAGAATGCTAAGTATACTTCTTTGTTCTACAAGGCAGCCAAAGATTCTTCATACACTGTGGCAGGTGCTGGTTTGACTGCTTTGGCCGAGGTAGACGATGCAAAAGCGTTGGAATTATTGCCTGAACTTAAAAAAGATGCTAAAGGAAAACTGAAATCTGCTATTGAAGGTCTGGAGATATTAACCAAGAAAGAGTCCGACTTTGAGGAGGTATATAAATCTTTTAATAAGAAAAATATCTACGACAAATTTGCTGCAATATCCAGCTTTACTAAGTTCTTAGGGAAAGTAAATAATACGGATAACTTCAAAAAGGGTATCGATTTAGTAGTGACTATCAGAGACAGATGGTCGGGTTTTTCTCCTGGTATTAAAGAGAAAATCAACAAAAGTTTTACCAGTCTGATCGCTACAAAAGAGATGAATAAAGCCGATGGAGCCAACATAAATGACCTTAACAAACAGATAAATTATTTAAAAGAACAGTTAAAAGAAAAGTCGGAAGAATAAACTTCGTAATTTTACATAAATAACTAATAGTTTATATTATGAAAAAGGTTTGGTTTATTTCAGGTTGTTCTACAGGCTTTGGACGAGCATTGGCAACAGAAGTTTTGCTACAAGGATATAATGTAGTGGTTACTGCACGCAAGACTGCAGACGTGGAAGAATTAGTAAAACAATATCCGGATACCGCTATTGCTGTAAAGCTGGATGTAACCGATAAAGCACAGATTGATGAGGCTGTAAAGACTGCCATGCAAAGGTTTGGACAAATAGATGTACTGGTAAACAATGCAGGGGTGGGTTACTTTGGTGCTATAGAAGAAAGTAATGATGAGGAAGTAAGACAGATGTTTGAAATAAACGTTTTTGGTCTGGCCAATATGACCCGTGCGGTATTGCCAATCATGCGTAAACAAAGAAGCGGACACATTCTGAATGTTGCATCTATTGGTGGATTAATGTCGATGCCTGGTATTGGGTATTACAATGCTACCAAGTTTGCCGTAGATGGTTTATCCGAATCATTGATGAAAGAAGTAGC
>CANFLJ010000288.1 GCA_947447815.1 Chitinophagaceae bacterium
GGAATGTTTTAAGTAAAATTGGGTACGGGATGTTCAAATAAATATAATAATAAATTGAACTTTTCTGATAAGGATATGTGAATTGTTGATAAACCTAGCCTCTACCCTTTCCTTTTATCACAATGGGGATATAAATATTCTCTTTTTCACGTTATATTAGGAAGGAAAATAAAATCTTTGCTAAACAACGAATAGAAGTACTATGAGCAGAATAAAGAAATTTGGAATAATAGCGCTTGCCAGCTTGATGGTATATACGGCCAATGCACAATCTACCAAGATATACAATGATGCGGATGCGGATTTTAAGACTGCCAAGGAATATTTTCAGAACGAACAATATAGTCTGGCCTACCCTTTGCTAAAGGAGGTGAAAAATAATATTCATTACAAGAGTCTGTTACCTACCACCATTGCGGACGAAGCTGCCTACTATACCCTTGTTTGCGGACTGATGCTGAATGATGAGAATGTAGTGCGCGATGCTACTGCCTACATAGAGGGGGAGCCTAATGCCTACAGGGTGCATATGCTGAACTACTTTCTGGGCGAATACTATTTTAGACAGAAGAAATATAATAACGCTATTACCTGCTATACCAAAACTTCTATCAGCAATCTTACTAATAGTCAGATAGAATCGATGAAGTTTCATAAGGCTTATGCTCATTTTGTAACGCAGCAGTTTGCGGAAGCTAAACCACTGTTTAACTCGATCCGTCAGATACCTAACAATCCTGATTATGTAGATGCTAACTACTATTATGCATTCATTTGTTTTTATGATAAAAACTATGAGGAAGCTTACAAATCTTTTAAAATAGCGGAGAATGATGAGAACTATAAACCGGTAGTTCCTTTTTATATTGCCGAAATACTCTATTTCAGAGGTGATAAAGATTCTGCATTGGACTACTCCCTGGAACAATTAAAGAAGGGAAAACAATATTACGATATACAGTTCCGACAACTGGCTGGGCATTTGTTGTTTGACAAAAAGAACTATGCTGATGCGTTGCCTTTTCTGGAGACTTATGTAAACAAATCGGAGAAAGTAAGAAGAGAAGATTTGTATGAGCTTTCGTTCTGCTACTACTCTGCCGGCAAATGGGATAAATGTATAGATGGATTTAAACAACTTGGTGGCAAAGACGATTCGCTGGCACAAAACTGTATGTATCTGCTGGCTGATGCTTATTTGAAAACAGGGGATAAAGTAAATGCCCGTAATGCCTTTTTGTTCTGTGCTAGTAATAATAGTAATAAGAAACAAAAAGAGGTATCGCAGTTTAGCTATGCCAAGCTGAGTTACGAGCTGGGGTATCTGGATGTAGCACTTACTGAACTTAAATCGTTTATGCAGCAGTATCCTGAATCTGCTAATAAGAATGAGGCAAGGGAAATAGAAGTAAGTGTGCTCGCCAATACCAGTAACTATAAAGAGGCATTGATATTATTTGATAGTCTGCCAGTAAAGAATGATAATGTAAAAAAGATTTATCCTAAAATATTGTATGGCCGAGCTGTAGAAGAAATAAATGATGGACATCAGGATAATGCATTGACTATCTTCAATCAGATTGTGAAGTCGCCATATAATAGTGCATACTTACCATTTGCGTATTTCTGGAAAGGAGAAATGTCGTACAAAAGCAGCAACTATGATGATGCCATCAACAACCTACAGAACTATCTGAAGAACCCAATAGTGAATGGGGAAGTAAATAGTACCAACGCTAAATACATACTGGGATATTGCCTATTGAAAAAAGAAGGTTACCGAGAAGCGCTGAACTATTTTGGTAAGGACAATAAACATCTGGCTACCAACTCGTCGGCAATAGAACAGGATGCCTATGTAAGATCGGCGGATTGCGAATACATGATGAAGCAATATAAAGATGCGTTGAAAAAGTATGACAACATCATTGCATTGGGCCTGAGTGCTGCAGACTATGCTACCTACCAGAAAGCCATCATAGCGGGTGTTTACAATAAAGGTGGAGATAAGATAGCGATACTTCAATCGATACAAACCCGTTATCCTTTATCCTCTATGATAGCTGATGCTAATCTGGAAATAGCGGCAACTTATATTTCAACCGAAAGATATGACGAAGCTATTCCTTATTTAAACCTGGTACTGAAGGATAAGCGCAATACCGCTCTGCTACCTCAGGCATATCTGAGATTGGGTATTGTATATTTTAATCAGAAAAAATACACTGAGTCGTTAGCTACATTTAAAACGCTAGTAACAGGCTATCCAAATTCGGCTGAAAGTGATGAAGCGGTAGACTATATCAGAAACATATTTGTGGCAGATCAGAAACCGAATGAGTTTGTATCTTTCATGAAGAACAATGGCAAATCGGTATCTTATAGCGAAGAAGATTCTATCACCTACAAATCGGCGATGTTGCGTTATGAAGCGAATGATTTTGCTGGTGCATTAAAAGGATACAAAGATTACCTGGCAAAGTTTGCAGAAGGAAGATATAACCTGGAAGCTAATTACTTTAGTGCAGAAATATCCATATTGAATAAGGATGTGAATTCGGCTTATGGATTTTATAAAGCGGTGGCTGCTAAAGCGCCAAACAAGTTTGCAGAAAGAAGTGCCTTGCAAAGCGCCAGAATATGCTACTTTGATCTGAAAGATTATACCAATGCGGCAGTATATTATACTCAGGTAAAAGGATTGGCAAAGCAACAGGAAGACAGACTGGAAGCGATGAGAGGATTGCTGAGAAGTCAGTTTAAACTGAAGTTATGGAAAGAGGCTTCGGCCAATGCGAAAGAATTGCTGCAAGAAAAAACAGTATCTACCGAAGATAAAATATATGGCTACATGACACTGGGAAAAAGTACCCAAGCTGACTCCTTGCTGGACGAATCGATGATTGCCTACAAGCAGGTAATTGCAACCGGCAAATCGGAGTTGAGTGCTGAAGCACAGTATCAGATTGCTTACATTTTGTATACACAGAACAAATTGAAAGAGTCGGAAAAAGCAGCATTTGAGGTTATCAGAAAAACTGGCTCTTATGAATACTGGGTAACATCGAGTTATATTTTGCTGGGCGATATCTATTTTAAACAACATGATTTATTTAATGCAGAAGCTACCTTTAAGAGTATAGCTGAAAACGCAACGATAGAAGAGTTGAAGAAAGTAGCCCAAGCAAAACTTGCTGCAGTAACGGAAGAGAAAAATAAAGTGAATAAAGTAGAAACACCTTAACAAAGTAAAAATCAAAAAGGAAAAAGAATACAAATATTGTTTCTGACTTTAGTTAGACTATTTTATAAATAATTGATTATTACAACCTATATAATATGAACTATATAAAAATAATTACTGGAATATTATCCTTGCTGATACTGACTACCAACAGTGTAGATGCACAAAAGAAGCATAAGAAAAA